>JAULXU010000241.1:0-1608 GCA_032118285.1 Ilumatobacteraceae bacterium | reverse complement strand
GGTGCACGGCGACTTCATCCGGAGCATCGCGATGGCGACGGGGTACGGGGTGGAGATCGCCATGCTCCTCGACGCCCGGCGGCTGCTCGGGCCGGAGAGGATGTGCGAGATCGACATGGGCACGGTCCACAATCGCTGGAAACCCGCCGAGGCCCTCGCCGAAGTGCGCGCTCAGGTGCTGGCAGGGGCGAGCCTGCGGGGGGTGTACCTACCCGGTCGCGGACCGGTGCGTCACCCCGGTGTGGTCGACCGCCGGCGCTGAAGACCGGCTCGTATTCCGCGGCACACCCTCTCAATAACTTTGTGTGCTACAACATTAATTGACGCGTATAGATGGTCCTTTGAAGCCACCTAGGTCAACAACATAGGGGGTTATGGGTGAAGGTTCTGATTTGCCACCACTCGAGACTGCTTGCCGAGGCGTTGGCGACGATGCTCGATTCGGTTCCCGGGTTCGAGGCCCGCGCCGTGGTCTTCGATGACGCCGATCACTGCTCGGTCGTGTGCCGGGAGGACTGGGACGTGGTGGTCATGGGTCAGGTGGCCCTGAGAGGACAGTGGGCCAGCACACCGTGCTGCCACCGCGAGGGTGCCACGCACAAGAAGGTGCTCATGGGATCGGGAAGCTCGGTGCCGGTTCTCGTCGACGCGATGCACGCCGGATTCGACGACCTGCTCGACATCAACATCTCCCGCGACGAGATGGTCGACCAGCTGCACGCCCTTCATGCCGGTCAGCGACGTCTCGCCGACCACTCTCTCTTCCGATACAGCGACATTCCCACCGAGGCGACGCCCTCGCGCGTCCCTGTGCGCAGCACGGTCGACGCCGACATCGTGGCTCTCGTGGCCCGCGCGTTTTCGGACAAGCAGATCAGTGAGGCCCTGCACATCGCCCCCCAGACGGTGCGCAATCATCTCAGCCGCATCATGCGCGATGCCGACTTCCGCAATCGCACCGCGATCGCCCTCGCCTGGTGGCGCGAGAACGGTGTTCCAGAGATGGGTCAGTCCGCCGACGAATCGGGCGACTGAATGCAGTCGGATTCCGACTGAACAATCAGGCGGGATTCGCCCGCCACAGTGAACGGTCGAGCAGGGTGCCGGCACCCAGTTCCCTTTCCCCACGTAGCACGTCCCACACGGCGAGAAAGTCGCGCACGTCGGCGACATCGTGCACGCGGTAGATGCCCGACCGGGTGTGCACGAGCGTGTGGGCGATGGCGGCCAGAGTTCCCGCGAGCCTCTCCCGCGGGGGGCGGCCGGTGATGGCCCCGATGAAGTCCTTGCGCGAGACCGGGAAGAGGATCGGTCGGCCGAGGGCCACGAGCCGGTCGACGGCTCGGAGCACCTCGACGGTCTGAGCCGGTGTCTTGGCGAAGTCCGGACCCGGATCGACGATCACCTGCTCGCGGGCGACGCCCGCGTCGGCGAGACGTGCGAAGCGGTCGTCCATGAATTCGAGAACGTCGACCACGACGTCGTCGTAGAGGTCGGGGTCGGTGAGGCGCACCTTGGGGCGACCACGGTTGTGCATGAGGATGTAACCCGCTCCGGCAGCGGCGACGACATCAGCCAGTTCCGGATGGAGCAGGCCCGAGATGTCGT
>JAULXU010000240.1:0-3695 GCA_032118285.1 Ilumatobacteraceae bacterium | reverse complement strand
CCTCGGAGGCGAAGTCGATGCCCGTGTCCTCCGGCATCGGCAGGGCATCCATGTCGCCGCGCAGCAGGACCGTGGGGCCGGGCTTGCCGCCGGTGAGAAGGGCGGCGACCCCGCTGGTGGTGGTGTGGAGGGTGAGATCGAGGGACAGTCCCTCGAGCGCGCCGAGCACGGCCTCGCGCGTGCGGGGGAGATGGTTGCCGATCTCGGGCCACCGGTGCAGTTCGCGGCGCAGGTCGACGGCGTCGGCGAAGACGTCGCCGGCCTGCTCGAGGATCCCCGCGGGATCGCCGTGCTCCTCGCGCGCGGCTTCGGTGGCGACGGGATTTTTGCTCATGGCACATGGTAGGCACATCGACGTGGACACCCCGCCCGAGGCCCGACCCCACCTGTCGCCCGAGGAACCGGTGGAGGAGGTGGACCGCGAGGGCAACGTGACGGGCATCGTCACCCGCTCGGCCATGCGCGCAGGTCGCCTGCGTCACCGCGCGGTGTTCGTCGTGGTGACGAACATGGCGGGCGACCTGCTCGTGCATCGACGGGCCGAAACGAAGGACGTCTGGCCCGGGTGGTGGGACATCGCGGTGGGTGGTGTGACCGCGCCGGGCGAGACATGGGAGGCCGCGGCGCGGCGCGAGGTGCGCGAGGAGATCGGAGTGGAGGCGACGATGCTCGAGCCGCTCGGCACCGGTCTCTACGAGGACGACACGGTGCGCGTCGTGGGTGCGGTGTTCTGCTGCGCGAGCGAGGGTCCGTTCACGTTCCCCGACGGTGAAATCGAGGAGGCGCACTGGGCCAAGAGGGGCGAGCTCGCGCACTGGTTGGCCGGGAAGCGTTTCCTGCCGGACAGCCTCGCACTGGTGCTGCCGCGCATCGGGCCCTGACGGCCCCGCGACCGTAGGCTCGTGGCCATGGACACGGCCGCGCATCCGCTCGTCGCCGCCGTGAAGCCGGTTCTCGATGCCCTCGGCGCCCAGGTGGTCTCGGTGGACGAGGCGCGGGTGAGCGACATCGCGCTCGAGTGGGAGGGCGAGATCGTGGCCGCGGTGCGTCTTCCCCCCATCACGGGGGCGCTCAACCGTCTCATCGCCCAGGTGGAACTGGAATTGGGGTCGAAACTCGACCAGATGACGCGGACACAGAAGCAGGAGGCCGTGCGCCTCCTCGAGCAACGCGGTGCCTTCACCCTGCGCCGGGCGGTCGAGGACCTCGCCGAGGCGATGGCCGTCTCGCGCATCACCGTCTACAACTATCTCAACGCCCTGTATCGCTGAGTCGCCGGTTGGGCGGTGGTCCCGTCAGGGGATCCAGAACTGTCGAGCCGCGATCGCGCGGCCGGCCCTCACCTCGAGGATGAAGGGGAAGGGCCCCCAGGCGTAACCGGCCACGGGCGGGGCCGCCGTGCCGCGAGCGAGGCCGAGGAGGTCGGCGGGTGTGACGGCGAAGCTCAGCCAGGGATCGTCGAGGGCGGCGACGCTCACCGCGGCATCCGGGGCGAGAGCCACCTCGGTGCGCGGTTCGCGCTGCACCGTGTAGCCGCTCATGCACTGCACGCCGCGCACGGTGGCGACGTAGGCGGCACAGGCCGCCCCGAAGTGGGCGCGCATGACGGTGAAGGTGAGGGTGTTCTGCGCGGTGTCCGTGTCGAGAGCGGCCCAGTACGTGCCGTCGACGAGGCCGGCCGCAGTGGTGACGACCTCGTCGGTGGAACCCTCGACGCGGGGCGGATCCACCGGCGTCCAGGCGGGCGTGTCCGGTGTGGGGGCTCCAGCCGTGGTGTCGACGGGATCCGTGGTGGTTGCCCCGGCCGGTGCGGTGGTGTCGGTGCCGTTCGTTCCGTCCTGCCCGGCGCACCCGACGAGGACGACGGCAAGTGTGGTCGCGGCCAAACGACGCACGAGGTGCCGGACCGTGTGTCGGGCTGGGACGGTCACGGGACCCAGAACTGGTGGGCGCTCGTCACGACGGATCCCTCGACGACGATGACGAACGGGAACGACGTCCACACGTAGTCGGGCAGGGGCGACACGACGGTTCCGTCGACCAGACCGATGAGCGTCGGTGCGTCGATCGTGTAGTTGGTGCCGGGACCGCCCGGAAATGCGACGCTGATCTCGGCGTCGTCGGCGAGAGACACGAGCGCGGTGGGGTCGACCTGCACTCCGTAGTCGTTCATGCACTCGACGGTGCCGCCCATGGTGGCGGCCCACTCCTCGCACGCGGTGCCGAAGCGCACCTGGGTCACCTTGAACACCAGCTCGCCGCTGCCCGACACCGAGGACACGGATGCCCAGTAGTAGCCGTCGTTGAGCACACCGCCCTCGACGACGACCGGATCGGTCTCGCCCTCGATGATCGGCGGGGCGATCTCTTCCCAGTTGGCGACGGGTGCCGCCGTGGTGTCCGGCACGGTGGCGAGGGTGGTGTCGGCCCCGTCGCCGGACGCGCCACCGCAGGCGGCGAGCAGAAGAACCGAGGCGAGGAGAAAGGGGCGCGATGTCATGGGGACATTCTCCCCGTGTCAGAGGCGCCGCAGGTGGACGTTCGACACACGGTGGTCCCCGCCCTTGCGCACGATGAGCGAGGCCCGCGACCGGGTCGGCTCGATGTTCTCGGCGAGGTTCTTGCCGTTGATCTCCCGCCAGATGGAGCGCGCGAGCCCCTCGGCCTCGGCATCGTCGAGGTGGGCGTAGTGCCGGAAGAAGCTGTCGGGGTCGCGAAAGATCGTCTCGCGCAGGGTGTGGAAGCGCTGCACGTACCACTCCTCGATGTCGCGCTCGTCCGCGTCGATGTAGATGGAGAAGTCGAAGTAGTCCGACACGAACTCGTTCGACTCGCTGCCCACCTGGAGGAGGTTCAACCCCTCGAGGATGAGGATGTCGGGCTGCTCGATCGAGATCTCCTCGCCATCGACGATGTCGTACACCACATGGCTGTACACGGGCGCCTCCACCCGGGCGCTTCCCCCCTTCACCCCGCGCAGGAACTGCAGCAGGGTCTTGGTGTCGTAGCTCTCGGGGAAGCCCTTGCGGTTCATGATGCCGCGCTCCTCGAGAACCGCGTTCGGGAAGAGGAATCCGTCGGTGGTGACGAGGTCGACCTTGGGATGCTCGGGCCAGCGCGCCAACAGCGCCTGGAGGATCCTGGCGAACGTGCTCTTGCCCACCGCGACGCTGCCCGCGATGCCGATGACGTAGGGGACCTTCGGGGACATGGCGCCGAGGAAGGTGGCCGACACCTTGTGCAGGTTCTGCGTGGCGCTCACGTACAGGTTGAGGAGGCGCGTGAGGGGCAGGTACACCGCCGCGACCTCGTCGAGGTCGATGCGCTCGTTGATGCCGCGCAGCGCGACGAGGTCCTTCTCGCGGATGGTGAGCGGGGTGGCGGCGCGGAGGTCGGCCCACTCGTCCCGGTCGAAGGACAGGTAGCGGTCCGCCTCGGAGTGATCTGTCACGAACGAACGCTAGGTCGGGGAACTCAGCGGTTCCAAGGTGCGGCGGGCGACGCCGCTCGGGGACCGGCCGTGAGCACGTCGGCGCCGTCGGCGGTCACCACGAGGGTGTGCTCGAACTGGGCCGTGCGGCTGCCGTCGATGGTGACGGCCGTCCACTCGTCGTCCCACATCCGGTGCTGCCAGGCACCGCGTGAGATCATCGGCTCGATGGTGAAGGTCATCCCCTCGCGCATGATCATGTCGT
>JAULXU010000239.1:7777-12091 GCA_032118285.1 Ilumatobacteraceae bacterium | reverse complement strand
CCGGCACCGCATCCTCTTCGCCGCCGCCTGTGCGGTCGTGTTCGCGGCGGCAGGCGCGGGCGGTCTCGTCGCCGCAACGCGCGGATCGCTCGACCGGGTCGGCAGGGTCGCCGAGGTCGACGCGGCACTGTCGCCATCCGGCGACGGAATCGTCAACTTCCTCGTGGTGGGGTCCGACTCCCGGGAGGGGATCGACGCGACCGACCCGGAGAATGCCGCCATCGGATCTGCCAACCGGATTCCCGGACAGCGCTCCGACTCGCTCATCGTCGTGCGCTGGGAGGAGGCGACGGGGAACCTCGCGCTCATGTCGGTGCCCCGCGACCTGTGGGTGCGCATCGGGGACACGGGCGAGTCGGGCCGGGTAAACGCCGCCTACGGCGAGGGACCCGCGGTTCTCGTCACGACGGTGCGCCGGGCACTCGGCATACCGATCCACCACTACGTCGAGGTGGGGTTCCTCGGGTTCCGCTCGATCGTGGACGGCGTGGGCGGGGTCCGCATCTGCACGAAGAATCCGGTGCGCGACGTGAAGGTCAGGTTGGAGATGGAGAAGGGGTGCTCCGTCCTCGACGGGGTGGAGGCCCTCAAATACGTGCGCTCCCGCCAGTTCGAGCAGTTCGAGGACGGAGCGTGGAAGGTCGACGGCACCGGGGACGAGGGGAGATCGACGCGACAACGGTCCTTCGTGTCGGCCCTCGTGTCGGCCGCCGCCCGTCAGGTCGCGGCCCATCCCATGGATGCGGGCCGGGTGATGTCCTCCTTCGTGGCCGCGGCGACGGTGGACGGCACGCTCGATCTGCTCGACATGGCCGCCAAGCTGCGCCCGATGGCCTCGGCCGGCGCGACGTCGTACCGGCTGCCCGTCGACCCGGACATGTCGGGGGGCTCGTTCCGCTTCCTCTTGTCGAACGATGCCCAGTCGCTGCTCGCCTACTTCGCCGGCCGCGGACCCGCCCCCGCGGGCTGAGGGTTCCGGATGGTCAGCCCGGATGCGGGTCGCCCGCAGGGCGTCGCGAGGCGAGCCTGAGGGCGACGGCGTCGGCATCCACGGGTTCACCGATGCGATTGCCCTGCAGGAGGTCGCATCCCAGGATTCGCAGTCTCTCGGCCTGGTCCTGGGTCGTGACCCACTCGGCGCAGACGAGGAGATCGAGGGAGTGGGCCAATTGGATGAGGGATCGCACCACGGGGTCGTCACCGGCGTCGGCACGGCCGACGTCGCGCACGAGGGTGCCGTCGAGTTTCAGCATGTCGGCCGGGAACGAGCGCAGGGCCGACAGGGACGACCATCCCGCACCGAAGTCGTCCACCGCCACGCGGACACCGTGGCGCGCGAGGGCGTTGACGGTTCGCATGACCGAAGGGTTGGCGTCCACGAGGCTCGCCTCCGAGGTCTCGAGGACGAGGTGGCTTCCCTCGAGGCCGTGCGCGCGCAGGATCGTGAGCGTGCGTTCGACGAAGGTCGCATCGGACAGTTGCCGCCGCGAGGCGTTGACGTGCAGCGACAGGGCGCGGTCCGTTCCCGGGGTCGCGATCCACTCGGCGAGACGACGGGCACCCTCGTCGAGGACCCAGTCGCCGATGGGGGAGATGAGTCCCGATTCGTCGGCGAGATCGAGGAACGCACCGGGTGCGAGCAGTCCGCGCTGGGGATGGTGCCACCTCAGCAGTGCCTCGAGGGCCACGATCCGTCCGGTGTGGGCCGATTCGATGGGTTGGTACAGCACGGCGAACTGACCTGCGGCCAGGGCACGCTCGAGCTCGGCGCCGAGGAGTTGTCGCTCGCGCGCGGCCGTCCTCATCTCTTCGCTGTAGATCTCGGATCGTCCGCGTCCACGCTGCTTGGCCCGGTACATGGCGGTGTCGGCGGCGCGCAGCAGGGTGACGGCCGCTTCTGCCGGGGTCTCGCGGGCCAGCAGATCATCGTCGGCGAGGGCGACCCCGATGCTCGCTCCGGCCTCCACCTCGATGCCCTGCAGGACGACCGGACCCGTGATCGAGGCGCGGATGCGCTCGGCCACGTCGAGGGCCACCTGTTCGTCGAGGAGCCCCTCGCAGAGGACGACGAACTCGTCCCCGCTGATGCGGGCCACGAGGTCGCTCGGTCGCGTGGCGGCCTGCAGTCGGTGCGACACCGTGACGATGAGCTGGTCGCCGACGGCGTGGCCGATGGTGTCGTTCACGTGCTTCAGCTTGTCGAGGTCGATGAACATCACCGCCACCGACGCGCCGGTGGTGCGCCGTCGCTCGAGGGCCTCGGCCGTCTTGTGCACGAAGTGCACGCGGTTCGGCAACCCGGTGAGTGCGTCGTGGGTCGCCTGCCGCGCGAGTTCGGTCTGCACCTGTCGCTGCTCGGTGATGTCGCGCGCGATGACCGACCAGTGCGTGATGCTGCCCGTGGCGTCGCGCACGACCTGCACGACGACCGACAGGATCCGTCCGATGCCCTCGGGGGAGCGGAAGGCGATCTCGCCCTCCCACATGTGGGGCGATCCCGCGGGTGGCGCGGGATCGAGGAGCACCCTGGGCAGTTGGTCGCGCACCGCCTGCATGAACGCGCGGGCGGCGGGATCGCCGGCGCCGACGCCGGGGTCGCCCACTCCGAGCAGACGTCGCGCGGTGTCGTTCGCGAAGCGCAGTTCGCCCGAGCGCTCGAACACGAGGACCGCGTCACCCGAGGCGTCGAGGAGCCCGACGAGTTGGTCGGAGAGCTCGCGCTCGCGCACCTGTGCGGTGGCGTCCACGGCGGTGCCCACGTGCCCGGTCACCTCGCCGGCGACGATGACCGGTCGGGTCGTGATGCGCACCCAGACCGCGGTGCCGTCGGGCTGTCCGATTCGGAACTCGACGCTGAAGCCGGCGTCGGCCGACGAGCGTCGCGCCCACAGGTCCTCGCAGGCGGTGCGCTCGCGGGGGAGCGCATGGGCCCACGGCGCCGTTCCCGGCGCCAGGGGTGCCCCTCCGAGGGCGAGATCGCGGAACGCAGCGTTGGCGGCGACGAGACGGCACGAGAGATCGGCCTCGAAGATGCCCACGGGCAGGGAGGCGGTGATCTCGTCGATGCCGACATTCTCACAGATGGTTCACGCTCTGCGGTGGAACGACATCGCAGAGTGACTCCCCGGGCTCAGCCGGGAGACGTGAACGTGGTCGCTCCCAATTCGATGGCCGCCGACGCCACGGCTGTGTAAAGGCTCTCGGCAGGGTCACCTTGTTGGGCTTCGAGGACCTGGCTCACGGCGAACACGGAGATCGTCCACGACATCATTTCGCCCTGCGACGGGCAGGGTCCGGTCCAGCCGACCCGCCCGGCCGAGTTCTCGCCGATCACGGCCAGGGGGTCGGTCTCCCCCTCGGCGAGGGAGCGGGTCTCGGGCGACAGGTTCACGACGATCCAGTGCACCGCCCCGGTGTCGTCCTCGGCCACCACCGCCCACGAGGCAACCTCCAACGGGCCACCTGTCCAGGACAGCGCCGGGGAGATGTCCTCACCACGGCACGTGTGGCGCGGATCGATGACCTCGCCTTCCACCCACGAACCCGACACCGTCAGCGGGGATTCGCCCCCGTCGAGGATCTCCCCGGCGAAGGGATCGGTGGTGGTGGGACCCGGGTCCCGCAGTTCGCGACCGTCGCTGCTCGCACATCCCGCCAGGGCGACCGCGAGCACGGGCACCACGCCGAGGAGCACGGACACACGACGCATCCGCGCAGGTTACGTCGTCGACGCTCGCGTGCACCCGCACCGGAACGGCCCGCGTCACTAGCCTGTCGGGCGATGACTCAGACACCGGTCTCCTCCAGCGGTGAACCGCTCTGTCTGCTCACGGTGCACGCCCATCCCGATGACGAGGCGTCGAAGGGGGCGGCCACGGTGGCCCGTTACGCCGCAGAGGGTGTGCGCACCGTGCTCGTGTGCTGCACGGGCGGCGAGGAGGGCGACCTGCAGAATCCCGCCCTGCGCGAACCGGGCGGTCCGTTCCACGGCGCCGCGCCCGAGGAGGAGCGCGAGATCCTCGCCCGGCTCCGTCCCCGCGAGCTCGAGGAGTCGGCCGCCATCATCGGTTTCTCGGCAGTGCACATGCTCGGCTATCGGGACTCGGGCATGGCCGGGTCCCCGGGGGCGAGCACCAGCGCCGGCCACCAGGGGAACTGCGGCGCCTTGGCCCAGACCAGCCGCCCGGCCGCCAGCCACGGCTGCTTCGGCGGCTGCGGGGCGGCGCGCGGCTGCCACAGCGGCCTGTGCTGCTGCTGCTGCTGGTGGTGGTGGTGGTGCTGCTGCTTCGACTCTTCCGCCTGCTCGACCTCCCC
>JAULXU010000239.1:0-7767 GCA_032118285.1 Ilumatobacteraceae bacterium | reverse complement strand
GACAATCCCGACTGCTTCCACATGGCCGACCTCGACGAGGCGGCGGGAAGGCTCGTGGCCCTCATCCGCGCCGAACGACCACAGGTCATCCTCACGTACAACGACGACCAGGTCCGCTATCCCCATCCCGACCATCTACGCGTGCACGACGCGAGCATCCTCGCGTTCGAGCGCGCCGGCGATCCGGCGTGGTATCCGGGCACCGGTGAGCCATGGACGCCGTCGAAGATGTATTACACGGTGTGGTCGAAGGAGCGCATCTTGAAGGTCAACGACGCCCTCGTGGCCAAGGACGGTGAGTCCCCCTTCTCGCCCGAGTGGTTGGCCGCACCCTCCCAGGACCATCGCATCACCACGCGCATCGACATCTCGCAGCACATGGCGGTGCGATCGCTCTCCCTGCGCGCCCACGCCACCCAGATCGATCCCGCATCCAAGTGGTGGTTCGGTCTCGACGACGACGAACTCGCCGCCATCTACCCGTGGGAGGACTGGATCCTCGCCGCCCCGGCGCCGACCGGGGAGGGCATCCACGAGGACGACTTCTTCGCCGGCCTGCGCGCCGACGTCGCACCGGGACGGCCGCGATGAGCGTGCAATACCGCGTCGCGTTCGGCAAGAAGGACGAGGCGGTGGAGGGGCCCGACGATGCCGATGTCGTCCTGCGCATCGACGCCAAGGACGCCGCGCTCGACCCGACGGAGGCCTACATGCGCGGAAGACTGAAGGCCGAGGGACACACGGGAGCTCTCTTCGCCGTGCTGAGGTCGGGCGCAGCCGCCGAGACGATCAGCCGGCTCGCATCGCGTCCCTGAGGGCGCGGTAGCCGACGAGGACGGCCCCGCTCGACGCCAGTGCGTCGCGCACATCCGGGTCGCCCGTGACGAGGTCCAGGTCGTCGATCCACCCCACCGCGTGATCACCGAGCGCGCGAACCTCGGGAGTGTCGATCGCCGGCTGGACGTGAATCTCCGTGACGCCGGGCTGCAGCGACCCGAGCGCGGAGAGAAGCCGATCCCGGCTCCCGGCGCTCCAGTCGTGGTCGAAGTGGTCGGGGAACACCACTCCTTCGTCGCGCGCGAGGGAGCGGAAGGGGAAGCCGGCCGTCTCCTCGGCGATGGTGGAGGGGAGCCGGATCGGGAGGCGGAACTCGACGGCGAGCTCGAGATAGACGTCGAAGAACTGCGGTCTCAGGGTGATGGCCGTGAGGTGGGGTGCGAGGTGGGTGACGTCGATGCCCCATGCGAGCGCGCGCTCGATCTGGGCGCGGCATTCCCGCAGCACCTCGTCCGGATCGGCGTGCTCCCACAGATCGTCGATGCCGCGGGGGAATCCGCCTTCGCCCGACAGCAGGGTCGGCGCGTGCGTCACCGGTCCCCAGCGGTACAGCGGGTGCTCCGCGTTGAGGGTGAGGTGCACGCCGATGTCGTCACCGGGCTCGGCTCTGCGGGCGGCGTATCGGGCCCACGGGGCGGGAACCATGAGAGAGGAGCAGGTGGCGATTCCCTCGCGCACGGCGCGCAGGACCCCCTCGGTCGCGCCGTGACAGGAACCGAGATCGTCGCAGGAGATGATCACGATGCGCGCGTCGGCCGGATGCCCGAGGCGCTCGGCCAGCGTGCGCCCGTCGTCCATGGGGCGACCCTACCCGCGGCACGCCGCCCAGAGCCCGAGTCCGGCTGTCTCGGCTTGCCGGGCGGCGGCGGCGAAGAGCGCCGCGTGGGAGGTGTTCGGTGGGTACGGCAAGGGTCGGGCGTGACCGGACGCGACAAGGTCGAGATTGACGAACAGCCCGTCGGCGTCGCGCCAGACGTAGGCAAGGAGCCGACCGTGCACGTCGCGCGCCTCGTCGTCGCGCACGAGGCGCACGGGGGTTCCCCGCGGGAGGAGTCCGGCGGTGCGGGCGCTCGCTTCGGGTCCGCCGCATTCGACAGGCCGGTCGGGGTGCTTCGTCTCCGGGGTGTCGACACCGATGAGACGCACGGTCTCCCGCCGCGAGCCGGTGCGCACCACGATCGTGTCTCCGTCGATCACCGAGGTCACGACGGCACGCAACCCCCGTCCGTCGGTGTCGACGGGGTCCGAGGCACAGCCCGTCGCCGCGACGAGCAGGACCGATGCCACGACAGCACGGACCCCGGGCGCGGTGGCCCGGGGTCCGTGGAGTGCTCTCATCGGCGCGATGTGTGCGCGCCGAGGCTCGGGATCAGAGACGCTCGATGAGGGTCCCCGTGCCGAGTCCGCCGCCGCAGCACATCGAGATGAGGCCGTAGCGTCCGCCCGTGCGCTCGAGTTCGTAGAGGGCCTTCGTCACGAGAATCGCTCCCGTGCCACCGAGCGGGTGTCCGAGGGCGATCGCGCCGCCGTTCGGGTTCGTCTTTTCGAGGTCGGCGCCGACCTCCTTGGCCCAGGCGAGCACGACCGAGGCGAAGGCCTCGTTGATCTCGAACACGTCGATGTCGTCGATGCCGAGGTTGTTGCGCTGCAGCAGTCGCTGCGTGGCATCGATGGGACCGGTGAGCATGAGCACCGGATCTACGCCCACGAGGCAGGTGTCCACGATGCGGGCCCGGGCCTTCAGACCGAGCTCGGCGGCACGGCTCTCCGACATCATCATGATGGCCGCGGCGCCGTCGGAGATCTGCGACGAGTTGCCCGCGGTATGGACGCCGTCGGGCCGGGCGACGGGCTTGAGCGTCGAGAGCTTCTCGAGCGTGGTCTCGCGCATTCCTTCGTCGCGCGCCACCGTACGCATCTTGCCCGTCTCACGACCCTCCTCGTCGACCTCGGGGGTCTCGAGGGCGATGTACTGGCCGGCGAACCGGTCCTCGTTCCAGGCCCGGGCGGCACGTTGCTGTGAATCGAATCCGAAACGGTCGGTGTCCTCCCGCGTGATGCCCCACTTGTCGGCGATGCGCTCGGCGCCCTCGAACTGCGACGTCATCTCGTAGCGCTCGAAGTAGGTCTTGGGGATGGGCACCCCGAGACCGAGGTCCTTGCGCGAGTTCGCACCGATCGGCACGCGGCTCATGACCTCGACGCCGCAGGCGACGGCGACGGCGACGACACCGGCGGCGATGAGCGAGGAGGCGAGGCCGGTGGCCTGCTGGGACGATCCGCACTGCGTGTCGACGGTGGTGGCCGCTGTTTCGAGGGGAAGGCCCGCGGCCAACCACGCGGTGCGCGTCACGTTGAAGCTCTGCTCGCCCACCTGACTGACGTTGCCGCCCACGACCTGTTCGACCAGGGCGGGGTCGATGCCGGTGCGGTCGATGAGCGCCCGCTGAACCCGACCGAGCGTCTCGGCCGGATGCAGGGTGGACAGGCCGCCTCCGCGGCGCCCGACGGGCGATCGCAGGGCATCGACGATGACGACGGAGTTCTTTGAGGTTGACATGGGCGTCATCCTACGAGTACCCCCACCCGGGGGCGACACGGGATCAGGCGCCGAAGATGCGGGCCTGGAGTTTGCGCATGCCGGCGAGCCAGCGGTCCCGATCCTCCACCTTGCGCTGCTCGTAGACGTGCACTTCGGGGTGGGGAAGCACGAGGAAACGGCCGGCCACCACGTGATCATGGACGATGTCGGCGACCTCGGCGGGCTCCAGCACGTTGCCCGCGGCCCGCACCACGTCGCCGCCCCGCCGATCCATTCCGCGGTCGGCTCCGGGGGGATTGAGCATGTTGGTGTTCACTCCCTGGGGGCACAGGCAGGTGACCGCGATGCCGCGGTCGCCGTAGGTGATGGAGAGCCACTCGGCGAAGGCGACGGCGGCGTGCTTGGAGACGCTGTAAGTGGCACTGCCGATCTGGGAGAGCAATCCGGCCGCCGAGGCGGTGGAGCAGAAGTGGCCGCGTCCGGCTGCCAACCAGTCGGGCAGCAGGTGCGCCGCCGCCCAACGATGGGCGTGGAGATTGATGTTCATGGCCGTCTCCCACGTGGTCTCGTCGGTGGAGGCGAGGTCGGTGCCGACGGCCACCCCGGCATTGGCGAAGTAGAGGTCGATGAATCCGAAGCTTTCCCGGGCGGCGTCGATGAGGGCGATGTTTCCCGCGCGCGTGCCTACGTCGGCAGTGACGGCGACGGCGGAATCGGGACGACGGGCGAGAAGTTCCGCCTCGATCGCGACGAGACCCGCGGTGTCCCGGTCGGCCAGCACCACCCGCGCACCGGCAGCGTGGAATCGGCGGGCCAGAGCGGCCCCGATGCCGTTCGCCGCACCCGTGACCACCGTGTGTGCACCTGTGAAATCCATGATGCGACCCTATGTCGCCTCCGGCTCGCGCGCGAAGGCCCTCCACCTGTGGAAAAGAACCGCCGCACTCCGCCCCCGCATGCCCGTGGCGGGACCCGGGGCATGGGTACGCTGACCAGAGAGCAGCCGGGACCGTGTCACGCGGAATGGGCGAACTCGCGAGAGGAGCACCACCATGATCGAGACCCGCGAATCCGTCATCACCGAGGCCGTCGCCGTCATCGACAAGGCCCTCGCCGAGATGCTCCGCAGGGAACTCGTCACCTCCGTCGAGGTGGGCGACCTGCTTCTCGACCTGCGTTCGCTGCTGTCGCAGGCCGCGCCCGTCGTCGACGCGGACTGAGACACCCGACTCCCGGACTCAGTCCCGGGAGCGTCTGGGCCACCACCGCCGTCGGGGAGCCGCGGGAGAACCGTCGTCGTCGCGAACCGGGGCGAACGAGCAGAGTTCCCCGAACGCACCGTCGATGCACTCGCGGAGAAGCTCGGGCTCGCGCACCGCGGCCGCGTCCGCGTGGATGCCCACGTCGAGGTTGCCCATGTATGACATGAGGGTCACGTTCACCGCCACGCCCGCGAGCGGGCCCACCGGATGGTTCGAGAGCATGAGGGCGCCGGCCACGTAGAGAGGCACGCCGGCCCCCCGCACGTTCGAGGTGGCGAAGTCGACGGTCTCGGCCTGGGCTCTGGCGATGCGGGTGACGACCGAGGTGGGAAGGAACGCGGCGAGTCCGGCGATGGCATCGAGGGAGCCCTGCTCGTCGCGCGAGCGGGCCGCCTCGACGGCCTCGTTCACCGCCGCGAAGCGCTCCGAGAAGGGCATCTCTCCCGTCGGAACCAGCATGCGCACGAGCGTGAAGGCGTTGGCGCCGCTGTCCTGCGTTCTCGTGCTCACCGCCATCGATGCGCGCAGCGACTCGACCGGTGCTCCGAGGCGCGAGTGGTAGGCCCCGGTCGCCTGGGCGATCGCGGTGACGAATCCGGTGTTGATGCGACCACCGAGCACGCGGGAGGCTTCGCGCACGCCGGCGTAGGGCGCGGACGTCGTGAGGACGCGGCGGCGCAACGAACGCTCCACCCACAGGGGGGATCGGGCGGCATCGGCCTCGAGGAGTTGGGTGCGCAGGCTGCGAACCGTCGCCGACGCGCCCTGACCGAGCGACGCGGCGAGCGAGGGGTCGGCGAGCACGTCGCGCACCTGGCGAAGCAGCGCGATGGGTATGCGCAACGAATCGGCCATGGCTCCGCGCAGGGCCTCTGCGGGATCGGGCGATGCCGCGGCTTCCGCGGCGGCGACGACGTCGGGGTCGAGCGGTGGCAACGGGGCCGGCTCACGCTCGAGGTCGAGGAAGTGGAGCGAGAGCTCCACTCCGCCCTGTCCGTCGGCGATGGTGTGGTGCAGTTTCTCGACGAGCGCGCTGCGCCCGCCGGCGAGCCCGTCCACCACGGTGAACTGCCACAGGGGACGGGACCGATCGAAGGGGTCGGCGAGGAGCAGGGCGACGAAGTCCTCGAGCTGGCCCATGCTGCCGGGTGCCGGGAGCGAGATGCGCCTGATGTGTCTGCGGATGTCGAAGTCGGGGTCGTCCACCCACGTCGGATTTCCCACGTTGCCCGGCGCCGGCTGCACGCGCCGCCGCAGTCTCGGGAACAGGATCGCCGTGCGCTCCATGCGGGCGCACAGTGCGTCCATGTCCGGGGTGCGGTCGAGGATGGTGATGTTGGCGAACGCCGATGCGAGGTGGGGGTCCTTCTCGAGCCGCCACATCATCGACTCGGTGTCGCTCATCCTGCGCGCGTCATCGGCCACGACCCCAACCTACATCGGGTCTGCGGGTCGGCCGTCGGGTCAGGCGGGCACGCTGGTGTGCTTGAACTCGTTGAGGATGGGCCAGTCGATGGTGTCGAGGATGCGCTCCACGACGCGCACCGAATCGGCGCCGTCCCGGGACTTCTCCATGAGTCGGACGAAGACGGCGGCATCGCCGACGATGAAGGTCGGGGTGCCCCAGACCTGGTGCGAGCGCACCCACCGCCGGTGCTCGTCGCGCGCCACCGTGAGGGTCCGACCGGAATCGACGTCCGTGAACGCGGCGTCGGCGTCGGCGCCGACGGAGCCGAGGACCGCGGCAAGGGCGCCGCGGTCGCGCAACGAACCTCCCCCGTCGTGGCGGTGGTCGAAGATGGCGCGGTGCACCGCCAGGAACCGGTCCGGTTGTCTGTCGCGGACCGAGAGCGCCACCTGGATGGCGAGGAGTCCGGAGTCCGTCTCCGGGGCGTCCCACACGTCGGTCATGCCCTCCTCCACGTGGGCCTGTCCGAGGCAGAACGGGAGGAAGTCCACTTTCCAGTCGGCGCCGGCCTGCAGGCCCGCCACCACATGGTCATGGGCGATGCGCCCGAAGGGGCAGCGATAGTCGAAGGTAATGCCGAAGGCTCTGGTCACGGGAGGGTCAACCCCGTGCACGGTCCCGCTATTCCCCGTGCGCGAACGGGTTCAGCCGAGGACGGAGGCCGCGACCGGAAGCGCGACCATGCCGAGCACGAGTCCCGTGGCGAGACCGCCGAGGACGTCGGAGAGGTGATGGATGCGCACCACCACCCGGCTCGCGGCCACGACAGCCGCCATCGCCGTCCACGCGAGGGCGAGGGGAAGGCCCGTGAAAGATCCGAGGAGGACCACCGCGAACACCGCCGAGGATGCGTGTCCGCTCGGAAAACTCGTCGTGGAAGGGGTGCGCAACGCAAAGCGTCCGTCACCGGAGACCGTGGGTCGTTGGCGCCGGAAGAGACGCTTGATCCCCTGGTTCACGACGAGACTCTCGGCACCGAGCGCGATGGAAAGCACGATGGCCTCGGCAAGACGGATGCGACCGAGCAGCGAGAGCGAGAAACCGGTCACGTGCCACACGAGGGAGAAGTCGCCCACCGTGCTCGCGAGCCCGAACACCACGCGACCCGCGCGCGAGTCGCGCAGCGGCTCGAGTGCATCGTCGGCCCTCGCATCGAGATCGGCGATCCTCATGTCTGCATCCTCGAGATCTCCGCGGCGTGGATCCAGGAGCCGATCCGCACGGGGTGCTCGAGCGGTCCGAAGTGCCCCATCTCGTCCCAGCGCACGAACACCGCGCCGGGAATGTTCTCGGCAACGAGGTGGGCGAACGATGAGGGCTGATGGGGTGCCACGGCCCCCGACATGATCCAGGTGGGAACCGCGAGCGAAGGCAGGGTCCCCCACGCGCCGGACGTGGCGCCGGTCTCGTAGGTGCGAGCCTCGTGCTCCGGCGCGCACTTCAGGGTGATGCCCCCGTCGCAGGGGGTGAATCCGTGGCCCACGTATGCCTCTCGCACCGCGGGATCGAACGTCGACATCGGGGGTTTGGCGGAGAAGTTCTCCAGCGCCGCCTGTTCGTCGGGAAAGACGGCTCGGCGGCGACGCGCCCCGGTCGGAAGGGGGCTCTGGGCGCGCGGGATGGCGTCGGGGTCGGGCGGAGGAAAGACGATGGGCTCG
>JAULXU010000238.1:0-6091 GCA_032118285.1 Ilumatobacteraceae bacterium | reverse complement strand
AGGTCGAGCCACACCTGGGCCATGGGCAGGCGGTCGGCAGTGTGTTCGGCATGCGGAATGCCCCACCACCCGCGTTCCAGCAGCGGGATGGCGGCAGAAAAGTCGTGATACGCCTCGGGACTCTCCCCGTCCGCCCCGTCGCGCACCTCGACCGCGGTCGTCTCCATACAGTGCGAGGGTCGCCGAGTCGATTCCGTTCGAACGTCCGACGGCGCGGTAGTCACCGCTCGCGCCGTTCTCTCGGCTTGCGATCCCCGCCGAACATTCGTGGAATGGCTGCGGGATCCTCCATCTCGTGCATCGGAACTCGTGGAGCGATGGCGGGTCTCGACCCCGGCCGAAGGTTACGAGTCGAAGATCGACGCAGTGCTGAGTTCGGCCCCGGTGCTCTCATCGCTCCCGGCCGGTTCGCCCCTGACGGGACTGCCCGTGGCCTCGACCTGCGTCATTGCCCCGTCCACGGCGGAATTGGACGTCGGAGCTTCGATGCTGTCGCGAGGGGCCTTCATGCCACGCATGGCCCTGCTGGCCAATGTGCCAACCGTCGCAGATCCGAGCCTGGCGCCCCCGGGGCGACACATTCTCAGTCTGGAAGCGCTCTATACCCCCTACTCCCCTGCGCACGGCTGGACCCGGGCGGAGCCGGAACGATGGCTCGAGCAGTTCGCCAGATGGACGCATCCCGGTCTGCTGGACAGCATCCTGGACTGGCGGGTTCTCACCCCCCCCGATTACGAGAGAGACTTCCACCTCCCCCGCGGTCATGCGACGAGTTTCTCAGGCGGACCGCTGGCCGCGTTTCTCGGGCGGGACCGATCCCTGACGCGCTATGAGACGCCGGTTCAGGGTCTGTGGATCACGGGGGCCGCGACCTTCCCCGGAGCAGGCGTGTGGGGTGCCAGCGGACGAAACGCGGCGGCCAGCATCGCCGATTCGCTGTCCCGATCAGGCGTCGCGCACCGCGCCGGCGCGTGACACCACCGGGTCCTGGTTGCTCCAGGGAAAATTGATCCACTGGTCGGTGTGCTTCCACACATAGTCGCAACGCACGACTGAATGGGACTTCTCGTAGAGCACCGCGGTCCGTGTCTCCTTGACCCGCCCCCGGAAGAAGTCCTGCACTATCTGCAGGGTGTGACCGGTGTCGGCGACGTCGTCCACAATGAGAACCCTGGCGAACCGGAGTTCCACCAGGTCCGGCACGGGCGGCAGGATCATGGGAACCGGAAGCCTCTCGTCCACCCCCGTGTAGAACTCAACGTTCATGGTGTAGAGGTTCTTTACTGCGAGGGCGTAACCGAGCGCACCGGCGGCGAGAAGGCCACCTCGTGCAATGGCCAGAATGATGTCCGGCTCGTACCCGGAGTCGGCGACCTGCTCCGCCAACTGGCGGGTGGCGCCTCCGAAGGTGTCCCAGGTGAGTACTTCGCGCTCGTTCACAGCGTCAACCTAGTCCGTCGCCTCTTCGGGTCCCGCGGACCGGGCCCTTTACGAAATGTCAATCGGTGCCGGAGGGATCGGGCCGCACGCCCGCTCGGGTCTAGTCTTGCGACGCCTCGCGGTGACCCATGATCCGACTCGCAGACATCCAGAAACGCATCGACGAACGATGGCGGCGGGCCCTGGTGCGGGCAGGCATCGCCTATCTCGTCTCGCGACTCTTCGTGATCATGGGTGCGGGAATCGCCATCTCCGCCGAGGCCGTGACGGATCGACGGGCGGGTCGCACTCCCGAGGGCGGGTTTTCGGCTCTCGTGAACCGGCTCGCGGTCTGGGACGGGCATTGGTACATGGAGGTCGCCCGGACGGGCTACCCACGGCGCATCATCGAGTCCGTCACATACGAGGACCCCGATGCGCGCGCGGCATTCTTTCCCCTGTATCCCCGACTCGTCGGTCTGCTCGATGTCGTGCTTCCGGGCGGTCCGGTGTGGGTCGGCCTTCTCCTCAACCTGGCTCTCGGCGCGGTGTTCGTGCTCCTCGTGGGCTTGACCGCCCGACAATTCTTCGACGAGCGCACTGCCGAGAAAGCGATGGTCATCACCGCCCTGTTTCCGGGCAGCTTCGTCCTGTCATTCGCCTACAGCGAGGCAGTGCTGCTGGTTCTTGCCTCGGCGTGCCTGTTGGCCATGTCGCGTCGCCGGTGGATTCTTGGCGGCCTGCTCGCGGCGGCGGCGACTGCCGCTCGACCCAACGGCCTGGCGCTCGTGGCCGTGTGCATCGTCGCTGCACTCATGGCGATCGTGTCCGAACGCGATTGGCGGGCGCTGTGGGCCCCGGTCCTTGCCCCGTGGGGTTTCGTGGGTTTCATGGTCTTCCTGAGATTCCACACGGACGAGCCCTGGCCGTGGTTTCGTGTGCAGAGAGAAGCGTGGGACGAGGGTGCGAGTTTCGGTGCGACGGCTGCTCAATCGGTGTGGCGCTTCATCACGGGCCCCCTGAGCAGGCCTTCCTCGATACTGACGGTGTCCACACTCGGCGCAATGGTCATCGCGATGTGGGCGTGGCGTCGGCACCGTCTCCCCGTCACCTATCTCGTGTATTCGGCCGGAATCCTCTTTCTGATGCTCATGCCGGCGACGGTCACCGCCCGACCACGGTTCCTTTTCACGGCCTTTCCTCTCGTCATCCCCGTGGCACGGATGCTGCGCGACGAGGACGACACCTGGTGGCCCCTCACTGTGTTGCTCCTCGGCGGAGGCCTCGTCACAGTCTCCGCGATCTACACCGTCTATGGCGCCGTGCCCTGATCACAACGGCAGACGACGCCAAAGAACGTTCGGAAGCGACCGGAGGATTGCGAAAACGAACCGCAGGATTCCGGGCACCCACAGCACCGGCGACGAGGATGACACCGCCTTCTCGACGGCAACAGCAATCTTGTCGGGGGTCGTGGCGAACGGCGCGGGCGGCATGCCGGCGGTCATCCGTGTCGCGACGAAACCGGGCCTCACCACCAGGATCCGCGCGCCGGTCCCCTCCAGTGCATGGTCCAACGCCAGTGCGAAGCCGTCGATACCAGACTTGGTCGCACCGTACGCGGGGTTGGCCCGACGGGGTCGCACTCCCGCCACCGACGACAGAAGGATGATCCGCCCGTATCCCTGTTCGCGCATCAGGGACGCCAGTGCCGACAACACGATCATCGGACTCGTGAAGTTCACAGCCGCCATGTTTGCCAGCCCCGACCTGTCGTCCAGCACGTCCCGATCCTCGTCGAGCACACCCACCGCAACGATTGCGAGATCGATGTCTCCTGCTGCGGCAGCCACGGCTCTCACGGAATCCTCGGCGCATGCGGGGTCGGAAGCGTCCCATGCCACGTGCTCCACGGTCGTTCCGTCGCCGACGGAAATGCGGTCGACGGCGGCCGCGGCCGCGGTGGTGTCCCTGCTGGCCAGGACCAGAGTTCTGGTGGTGGGTCCGGTCAGTCGCCGAAGAATGGCGAGACCAATCTCGCTCGTCCCGCCGAACATCACGACGCTCTGAGGGTCACCGAGTCCGTTTTCCATGTGGTTCCTGCCTTCCGGGAGTCAAATGAGTGCGAGCCGACGGGATAGATCACTCCGGAACACCCCGTCTGGGTCCATCTCCCGGACGATCTCCTGCCATTCGGCAAGTCGGGGATAGCCGGCACGAACCGCCGAGGGCGCCATGTGGGCATCCTTGGCGAGGTAATGGCGCCCGCCCGCATCGAGCACCAGCCTGTCGCACTCCTCCAGCAGGGACGACAGTCCGCCAATGCGGGCCGGAACGTCGAGGCTCAGTGTCCATCCCGGCATCGGAAAGGACATGGGTCCGTCGTTCGCGGCACCCATGCGTTTGAGAACCGCCAGGAAAGAAGCGGCACGGGCAGTCGAGAAACGGGAGATGACGCCACGGACCACGTCGGTGCGGTCCAGAGGAACGATGAACTGGTACTGGATGAAGCCGCCTGAACCGTAGAGCCGGTTCCAGCCCCGGATCCCGTCCAACGGATGAAAGAAAGCGGGAATGCTCTCTATCCCGACATGAGGCACCCGGGGAGCCCTCCTGAACCATCCTTCGTTGAACGCACGAATCGTCCCTCGATTGAGCAGCCCTCCTGGCACCCAGGGGGGAGCCGCCAGCAATTGTCGGGGGGCATACGCGAGCGGGTCATCGCCACCGACCTCCGCGGCGGTGGCATGGTCCCCCCGGGTGAGCACACCGCGGCCCATCGCCGAACCCGATGCGAGCATGTCGATCCAACAGACCGTGTAGCGGTGGGCGTCGTCCCCGCCGCCGGACAGTTCAGCGAATGCGGAATCGAGGTCGGGAGTGCGCAGCGTCTCCACACGCATGCGCGAGGACTCAAGGGGGGTCATCCTGAGCCTCACCCGAGTCACCACGCCGGTGAGACCCATCCCGCCGGCCGTTGCCCAGAAGCGACGTGGATCGACACGGGGTTCCAGTGTCTCGGTGCTGCCGTCAGCGAGCATGATGTCCAGGCTCTCCACGTGAGCGCAGAAGCTCCCGTCAACATGGTGATTCTTGCCGTGAACGTCCGCCGCTGCGGCCCCACCGAGAGTGACGTGGCGCGTCCCCGGAGTGACCGGAACGAACCAACCGCGCGGCACCGAATACCGCAGGACCGCATCAATGCTCACTCCGGCCGCCGCGTCGAGAACACCGGTCCTGGCGTCGAGAAGCATGTCGGGTCCGCGCGAATCGGCGTCGGCGCCGAGAACCACCACCGTTCCGCCGGCGTTCTGGGCGGCCGCACCGTACGAGCGGCCGAGACCCCGGGTGATGATTCCCCGGGTTCCCGGGTTCCTCACGAGCTTCGACAGCTCGGCGGAGTCACGAGGAACAACGACCTGTGACACGGACCAGGCCGTACGACCCCATCCGGAAAGGCGGACGCGCCGACCGGCGGGTGGCAACGGATCAACCGGCATAGACGGCCCCCGTGTACACGCCCAGCCAGCCGAGCGCGTAGAGCTGCATTGCACGGTCGGAAAGAAGGACATCCTCGGGGGCACTGCCTCCACCCGCGTGGATGACCATCATGTAACGAAAGAGCGCGAGTGACATCGGCACGATCGACACCACATGCAGGGGAATGACCGACTCGGCACCATCCGAGTTCTCCAGCGCCCAGAGACAGTACGTCAGCAGGGTCGCGCCACAGGCGAGGGTGAGAAGTTGGGCCAGATACCCGTCGGGATACACGAGAAGTGTCCTGCGTGTACTGCCGGCCGCCTCGCCCATCTCGCGGGACTCTGCGAGGCGCTTGCCGGTGACGATGAAGAAACTCCCGAACATCGTGCAGAGAATGAACCAATCTGACATCGGCGTCGAGGTCGCGACCGCGCCGGCCACGGCGCGGAGCACGAATCCGGACGCGACGATGGCCAGGTCGAGGAGCGCGGTGTTCTTCAGGCCCATGCTGTACACGAGGGTGAGCCCGCCGTACAGCGCCAGAATCGCCGCGGCCGGTGGTGCCGTCGACAGGGCGACGAGAAATCCCGAGAACATCAGCATCACGGCGACGATTGCCGCGTTCCTCAACCCGATCTCGCCCGATGCGATCGGTCTCGACTTCTTCCGGGGATGCAGCCGATCCTGCTCGACGTCTCTGATGTCATTGACGTAATAGGTTCCGCTCGAGACCAGACAGAACGCCGCAAACATCAGGGCCGCGCGACCGAGGGTCGTTCCGTCCGTCAGATGCCCGGCGGCACCCGGCGCCGCAAGAACGAGGAGATTCTTCGTCCACTGCCGTGGACGTGCTTCCCTGATGTAAGCAAGAAGCTTCATCGCGCCTCGCCATGGCGGGGGATGTCGGCCCGACCCACCCGAACCGGGTGTCGCGCCAACCCGAGCATCTCTCTGTCGCCGGCGGAATCCCCGTAGGCCCATGAGAGCACGTCTTCGTCGAAGCCGGCCGATCTCATCCATCGCTCGATTTGTGTCGCCTTCTCGGAGCCCCTGCAGTTGGGGACATCAAGGAAGCCGTCGTGCACACCGTCCCGCACTGCGAGACGGGTACACAGCACTCCGTCAACCTCTAGAAGATCCCCGAGCGGATCGAGGTAGGGGTGGAGCGACGCGGACACCAGCAGCACAA
>JAULXU010000237.1:3334-6452 GCA_032118285.1 Ilumatobacteraceae bacterium | reverse complement strand
GGGCCTCGTCGAAGGAATCACGGAATTCCTGCCCGTGTCCTCCACGGGACACCTGCTCTTCGTCAATGAGTTGGTCGGCCTCGGGGCCGGGGGGAATGGATCAGCCGCCGACACCTTCGCCGTCGCAATCCAGTTCGGCGCGATCCTGGCGGTTCTCGTCCTCCTGCGGAACCGCGTCGCATCCATGGTGCGCGGCGTCACGGGCGCGGACGACGCCGGTCGCGACCTTCTCGTCGCCGTGGTCGCGGCCTTCGTGCCGGCCGGCCTCGTCGGGGCGCTCGCGGGGGACCGCATCAAGGACGCGCTGTTCGGTCCCGTCCCCGTCGTCGTTGCATGGGCAGTAGGGGGCGTCGTTCTTCTCGTGTGGCGCCCCGCCGGAGGAGGTCGACCGCTCGAGGAGATCGGCGTGCGCACCGCGCTCATCGTGGGCGTGGCCCAGGTACTCGCCATGTGGCCGGGGGTGAGCCGCAGCCTCGTCACGATCCTCGTCGCGGTCCTCGCCGGGATGTCGCTCGCCGCCGCACTCGAGTTCAGTTTCCTGCTCGGGCTCATCACCCTGTCGGCGGCCACGGTGCTCGACGGCTCCCGCAACGGGGCCGATCTCGTCGAGGCGTTCGGCTGGACGGCGCCTCTGGTCGGGCTGGGGACGGCGTTCCTCGCCGCTCTCGCGGCGGTGCACTGGCTCCGGCGCCATGTCAGCCCCGGCGCCTTCCGAGCACTCGGGCTGTATCGCCTGGGGGTGGCCCTCCTTGGGCTGGTTCTGCTCCTGACCGGGACCGTCTAGGCCCCTCGGGCCCGGCTGGGAGGGCTCGACCCGGTGGGGAAAAGGTGTGTCCGGCGTCACACCTCCGGGACAAAAGGTGCTAAGAAACGAGGTGTGGGGGGTGACCCCCACCGAGATTCAGGGGGGAATCCATGAGAGGAAAGACAAAGCGGTTCGCCGCGGTCCTCGTCGGCGGCGCGGCACTCGTCCTCGCTGCCTGTGGCGGGGGATCATCGAGCAGCAGCGGGGGCGACGAAGGCGATCCCGTCTACGGCGGCACCATCACGGTCGGGCTCGAGGCGGAGGCCACGGGTCTGCGTCCGTGGGAGGACTCGTGTGCGAGTCCGTGCTCGAACATGATGAACACGATCTACGACACGCTCACCGTGAACACGAAGGACGAGGGTTACAAGCCTTATCTCGCGGAATCGGTGACGGTGAACGCCGATCTCACCGAATGGACCGTGAAGCTGCGCTCCGGTGTCACCTTCCACAACGGTGTCGAACTCACCGCCCAGACACTCGTCGACATGTATCCGATCCAGGAGCAGGGCACGGCCGCGGGCAGTGCCATCAAATCCGCCGGGGTCACGGGCATCACCAAGGTCGACGATCTCACTGTCACCTACACGTTGAAGGCACCGTACGCCGGCTTCGAGGCGGACCTGTCCGGCTCCTCGCTCGGCCGGGTGTTCGAGCCGGCGGCTGCCGCCGCGGATCCCGCCGGATACAGCCTCAAGCCGATCGGAACGGGACCGTTCAAGATCGAGACCCGTGACGTGGACAACGAGACCGTCGTGGTGAAGTACGAGAATTATTGGGGCAAGGACCAGGACGGCAACCAATTGCCGTACCTCGACAAGATCATCTTCAAGCCGACCCCCGACGAGCAACAGCGCCTCACGGCCCTCGTGTCCGGAACCGTCGACGCCTTCCAGACGCTCCGTCAGGGCACCATCCGTGACGCCCGCTCCTCGGACGGCCTCAAGTTGACCGAGTTCCAGGGCAACAACACCGGCGGTGGCATGTTCAACACCCAGGTTCCGCCCCTCGACGACAAGCGCGTCCGGGTCGCCCTCAACATGGCGAACAGCCAGGAGGCCGTCATCAACGCCCTCGGTGGCACCGGCATCTCGGCGGCGGCGACGCAGTGGTTCAGCCCCGACAGCCCGTGGTACAGCGAGAAGGCCCGGGACTCGTACCCGAAGTACGACATCGCGGCCGCCACGGCCATGCTCCAGGAGTACATCGACGATCCCGCCCGCAGCGACGGCAAGAAGCCCGGCGACAAGATCTACGTCGAGCTGAATTGCCCGCCCGATCCGACCCTCGTGGCAGCCATGCAGGTCATCTCGGCCGGATGGAATGAGACGGGCCTGGTGGACGTGCGCCTCGGCGGCAAGGACCAGTCGGCCCACATCAACGACGCGGTGGGCGACAAGCATGCGGCGCACTGCTGGCGCTGGGGCGGCCAGGGCGATCCCCAGGCCGGCATCCAGGCATTCTTCGCCGCGAGTGCAGACTCGGTGGCCAACTTCACGAACTTCGACGATCCTGCGATTGCCACCAAGGCCAAGGCCGCGGGGGAGAATCCCGACTTCGCGGCCCGCAAGGCCGTGTACGAGGAATTGATGATCCTCATCAACGAGGAAGGTCTGCTGTGGTACTCCGGTCACACGGCCACGGCCATCGTGAGCAAGCCGAACGTCAACGGATTCCTCTCCTGGACCTCCCCCGACGGCTCGGCGGGCATCGGCATCCCCGATGCGGTGGTGAACTGGGCATTCGTCTGGGTCGGTCAGTGACGCATCGCCGGCAGTGCCGGCGTCGGTGACACAGTGAGATTCGGGCCGGCCCCTGCGGGGACCGGCCCGAATCGTGTCACACCCGAGGAAGCACCTCGGCGCCGATGAGGTCGACGTGTTCGAGGTCGTCGAGGTCGAGCACCTGCAGGTAGAGGCGGGAGGCGCCGGCCGCGGCCCATTGACCGATCCGTTCGACCACCTCGGCGGGGGTGCCGCACAATCCGTGCTCGCGCATCTGGTCGGCGTTGCGCCCGATGGAGGCGGCCCTGCGGGCAATCTCGGCGTCGTTGCGCCCGACGCACACCACGGCGGCGGCGGAGCAGACGAGCGAGTCGGGGTCGCGTCCGATGATGCGACAGGCCTCCTCGACGCGGGCCCTCTGCTCGACGAACGCGGCGATGCCGCGGAACGGGAGGTTGAACTCGGCGGCGAAACGCGCGGCGAGCGCGGGTGTGCGCCGGGGTCCGCCGCCTCCGACGATGATGGGAGGGGGGCTCTGCACGGGTTTCGGAAGAGCGGGCGAGTCGACGATGGGGAAGCGCGGACCGGG
>JAULXU010000237.1:2398-3324 GCA_032118285.1 Ilumatobacteraceae bacterium | reverse complement strand
CAGTCCGGAGACCACGGCGAGCTGCTCCTCGAGGATGTCGAAGCGCTCACCGAGCGGCGGGAAGGTGAAGCCGTACGCGGTGTGCTCCGCGTCGTACCACCCGGTGCCGAGACCGAGCTCCACGCGGCCGCCGGACATGTCGTCGACATTGGCCACCCCGATGGCGAGCAGGGCGGGGTGACGGAACGTCGCCGAGTTGACGAGCGTGCCGAGCCGGATCCGAGACGTCTCGCGCGCGATGCCTGCGAGCGTGATCCAGGCATCCGAGGGGCCGGGAAGGCCGTCCACATGGTCGCCCATCGAGAGGAAGTGGTCGCTGCGGAAGAAGGCGTCGAAACCGGCGTCCTCGGAGTGACGGGCGACGGCGAGCAGTTGGCGGTAGGAGGCTCCCTGCTGGGGTTCGGTGAAGATGCGCAGTTCCATGGGCCAGAGGCTACGACCCGCCGGTGACGGCCTCGTCGGATGCCGGGCTGCCTCTGCCGGGGGCGAGGATCGGGGCCAGCCGCTCCAGTTGACGCCGCGAGAGGGGCGGCACGTGGGTGCGCACGGCGAGGAGCGGCACCTCGCCGCCCCGCTCCATCCGTACGACACCGAACATGACGCAGCGCTGCAGGGCGCGCCCGAAGGCCCCACGACCTCCTCCGCTGCGGGCCACCCCGAGCGAGGCGGCCAGCAGGGATGCATCGACGCCGAGGCCCCCGGGTCGCCCGGCCAGTTCCGTGGCCAGCCGCCTCAGCAGCCACGTGGCGGTCGGCCCCAGCACGGGGAGCCAATGGGTCTCGAGGTAGGGGTGGTCGTGTGCGAAACCGATGCGCCGGACGACGGGATCGTCCCACGCGATGACGTCGAATCGCTCGGCGTCGAGGGCTGACTCGGCCATGGGGGACCTCCCTGTGAACGGGCCCCGGAATCGGGGGTGGGGAGGC
>JAULXU010000237.1:0-2388 GCA_032118285.1 Ilumatobacteraceae bacterium | reverse complement strand
TGTCGGGATGACTTCCCGTGACGACGGCAACGACAGCCGCCTCGACCCGGACCTCGACGCCCGGCTCTCCGAAGTGGCGTCCCTTCTCGCGGATGCCCGACGGGTGGCACTGCTCACCGGTGCCGGAATCTCCACCGACTCGGGCATCCCCGACTACCGCGGCCCCCAGGGGGTGTGGACGCGCAATCCGCTCGCCGAGAAGATGAGCGACATCCGCTGGTACGTCGCCGATGCCGAGGTGCGCAAGGCCGCATGGCAGAGCAGACTTCGGTCCCGGGCATGGTCGGCGGCGCCCAATGCCGGCCATCTCGCGCTCGTGGACATGCAGCGGTCCGGGCGTCTCCATGCCCTCGTCACCCAGAACGTCGACGGTCTGCACCAGGAGTCGGGCATCGATCCGGAGCGTGTCGTGGAGGTGCACGGCACCATGCGCTGGTCCCGCTGCCTGTCGTGCGGGGAACGCTTGCCGATGGAGGTCGTGCTCGAGCGGGTGAAGGCAGGTGAGGAGGACCCCGCGTGCCTGGGGTGCGACGGGATGCTCAAGAGCGACACGATCAGTTTCGGCGAGTCGCTGGTGCCCGAGGTCATCGAGCGGGCCCTGCGGGTGGGTGGGGAGTGCGATGTACTCGTCGCCGTGGGCTCGACACTGTCGGTGACGCCCGTCAATTCGATGGTGCCGATCGCGCGGAACTCGGGTGCCCGCGTGGTCATCGTGAACGGGGGCCCCACGGAGATGGACCCTCTCGCCCATGTTCTGCTGCGGGGCGACATCAGCGACGTCCTCGGACGACTGGTCGAACGGGCGGGCTTCCGGGTCGGGTGAGTGCGCTGAAATCCCGACCATCTCGGTAGGGTTTCGGCCATGGCATCCTTCCGTGACCTCCTCGCCCAGGCGAAGTCCCAGATCACCGAGATCGACACCGCCGAGGCTCAGCGACGCATCGACGCCGGTGGCGTGGTGGTCCTCGACGTGCGCGAACCCGACGAGTACGAACAGGGCGCCCTGCCGGCAGTGCTGCACATCCCCCGGGGCCATCTCGAGGCCCAGATCGAGGGGCGCATCGTGGACAAGGACTCGCCCGTACTCGTCTACTGCGCGGGCGGAGTGCGCAGTGCCTTCGCCGCCCGCACCCTGCAGGAACTGGGCTACACCGACGTGGTGTCGGTGGCCGGCGGTTTCGGCAAGTGGAAGGACGAGGGCCGACCCTGGCGCCAACCGGTCACCCTGACCCCGGATCAGCGCAACCGCTACCAGCGTCACCTGTTGCTCCCCGAGGTCGGGGTCGAGGGTCAGGCACGACTCCTCGGGGCCAAGGTGCTCATGCTCGGCGCGGGCGGACTCGGATCACCGGCGGCCCTGTACCTGGCCGCCGCGGGAGTGGGCACGATCGGCATCGTCGACATGGATGAGGTGGATGCCTCGAACCTGCAGCGCCAGATCCTCCACAACATCGACCGGGTCGGCACCCGCAAGGTCGAATCGGCCAAGGCAACGCTGCAGAAGCTCAACCCCGACGTGACCGTCAACACCTACGACACGCGTCTCGATGCATCCAACATCATGGAGATCATCGCCGGCTACGACGTCATCGTCGACGGTGCCGACAACTTCCCCAGCCGCTACCTGCTCAACGACGCCAGCGTGAAGCTCGGCATCCCCGTGGTGCACGGCAGCATCTTCCGATTCGAGGGCATGGTGTCGGTGTTCCATCCCCTCGAGGGTCCCACCTACCGGGACATGGTGCCCGAGCCGCCGCCGGCCGAACTGGCGCCGTCGTGCGCCGAGGCGGGAGTGCTCGGGGTGCTGCCGGGCATCATCGGATCCATCCAGGCGCTGGAGACGATCAAGGTCATTCTCGGTCTCGGAGAGCCCCTCATCGGCCGCATCCTGTCGGTGGACACGACCGAGATGTCGTTCCGGGTGTTCAACCTCCGTCGCGATCCCGCGAACCCGGTGACATGGGAGAACAGGGACCGCATCGAGGTGCGCGACCTGGACGGTCTGTGCGCGCCCTGGCTCGCACACTGAACCCGGTTCTTCAGCTCCGGGAGGCGGCGACGAGAATCGCCCGCATGACGCGGTCGTTGACGATTCCCGACACGTAGAGACCGTTCTCGGTCTGGAAACGGCGCACCAGCGACGCGAGCGTGGTGTCGTACGTGGTCGAGGTTCCGAGGTTGCGGCGGTACACCTTTCCGAGCGCAGCGCGCACCGTGACCACGTCGGCATGCCGTGTCGCGGGATAACCGGTGCCGCCGGTCCGCAACAGGGCATGGTTGGTGGCCGGGACCCCGAAGACCGCCTCCCACGTGGCGCGATCCGTGGTGCCGGTCGCGCGCAGACCGAGTTTCCTCTGGAGGGCGATGACGGCCGCCACCAACTCCGCG
>JAULXU010000236.1:0-7620 GCA_032118285.1 Ilumatobacteraceae bacterium | reverse complement strand
GCGGGTGGACGACACCGTGGGGGTGAGGCCGTAGCCGACCACGAACTCGGAGACTTCGGGCGGCTGCTCACTGAGGACGAGGATCGGTGCTCCGATGCCGGCGCGGCGCAACTGCACACCTTCGTCCATGAGCGCCACGCAGAGCCCGGTCGCACCGCCGGCGAGCGCCGCACGCGCGACCTCGACCGCGCCGTGTCCGTAGCCGTTGGCCTTGACCACCGCCCAGACCCGCGCGGGTGCCACCGCCGCGACGATGAGAGACACGTTGTGGGCGATGGCTGCGGAGGAGACCGCGGCCTGGGCCCAGCGGGTGGAGAAGTCAGCCGACACCGGTGAGCACCTCCTCGATGGCGTCGGGGATGCGGGCCACGACGTCGCGGGCGATGGTCCCTTCGCGGGGACAGGATGACGCGGCACGTCCGTGCAGGTGGGCGCCAGCGGCAGCGGCCTCGGCGGGAGCCATGCCGCGAGCGAGCAGGGCCCCGATCATCCCGGCCAGGACGTCTCCGGTGCCGGCGGTGGCGAGGCGCGCATCGCCCGTCGCGACGAGATAGCACGCTCCTTCGGGATCGGCCACGACGGTGACGGGGCCCTTGCGCAGCACGGTGCAACCCGTGCGCGCCGCAAGGGCGCGCGTGGCGCCGATGCGGTCGCGATCGAGGGCGTCCCCCCCGAGCAGGGCGAACTCGCCGTCATGTGGGGTGAGAACGGTGGGTGCGCCGCGGCCGCGCAGCGTCTCGTGGGTGCCGTGGGGATCGACCGCATCGGCCAGACCGTCGCCGTCGATGACCACGGGAAGGTCGGCCACTGCCAGCACACTGCGCAGCGACGCGGCGGTGTCGTCGCCCCGACCCAGTCCGGGACCCACGACGAGGGCATGGAAGCGCCCGAGGTCCGACGTCACGGTTTCGGCCCAGTCCCCCGCGGGCAGGGGGCGTCCCACCACCTCGGTCGGCAGGGCGGGATGGGCGCCCGCGCCGCGCCACGAGAGATGGACGATTCCCGCACCGGCCCGCATGGCGGCCGCCGACACGAGGGCGGAGGCCCCGAGCATGCCCTCGCTGCCCGCCACGACCCGGAGGGCATTGGACCACTTGTGCTCGTCGCGTTGGCGCACCGGGAGCCAGGCCGCCACGTCGGAGTCCTCCACGAGATAGACGCCGGCACCGGACCCGTCGAGGGACACACCGATGTCCACCACCTCGACGCTTCCGCACGCCTCGGGCCCGTCGCCGAGGAACATGCCGATCTTGGGCGCGGCGAAGGTCACGGTGCGGTCGGCGGGCACCAGCGCACCGGCCGCCCCCGTCGCGGCGTCGAGTCCGCTCGGCAGGTCCACGGCGAGGACCGGCACGCCGATGACCATCGGAGGGTCCCACTGCCCGCGGAAGCCGATGCCGAATGCCCCGTCGATGACGAGGTCGGCGTCGCGGGCATCGATGAAGAGGTCGCGACAGTCGCCGGGGTCGAGGATGCGGACATGCGAACCACGGTCGACCAGGCGGCGCGCCGCCTCCCGACCATCGTCACCGTTGTGCCCCGGACCGGCCAGAACCGTCACCCGGCGACCGTAGGCCCCGCCCATCATCACCATCGCCGCCCGCGCGACGGCGTGCCCCGCGCGCTCGATGAGCACCGACCCGCGATCGGGTCCGAGGGACGAGCGGGCGGCGGCATCGGCCGCGCGCATCTCGTCGGGCGTGAGGACCGGTATCACGCCCCAAGCGTAGGGCGCGTCAGAGCGCGGCGACCACGGCGACGGCCACTGCGTCGGTGTGCGTCAACGAGACGTGCCATCCGGTCACGCCCGCGTTCTCGGCGAGTTCCCGCGCCCTGCCCGTCACGACGAGCCGAGGAGCCCCGGAGCCGGTGCGCGCCACCGACACGTCCCGGAAGTCGAACGCACCGAGCCCCACCCCGAGTGCCTTCATCGTCGCTTCCCTCGCGGCGAACCGCGCCGCGAGGGAAGCCGCCGCGGTTCGTCGCAACCCTGCGTCGGCGAGCTCCTCGGCCGTGAACAGCCGCTCCCGCAGTCGGGGTCGGCGTTCGAGCAAGGACGCGAAGCGCACGATGTCGACGGCGTCGACCCCGAGGCCGCGCATCAGCGCGCCCTCCACAGGTCGGCACTCTCGGAAACGGGTTCGACGAGAAGGTCCGCAACCGGCACCTCCCCGAGGAGTTCGTCGTCGAACGAGCCCTCGGTCTCGGAGACCCAGTCCACGAGCCGGTCGTATCGACGGTCGTAGCCCTGGAGCACCTGGCGCAGCACGGGAGCGGGAAGACGGTCGTGGACGTCGACGTGGAGGAGCGTGATGCCGGACGTGCGGTCCCCCTCCACCTCGGGGACGATGACCACGGTGCGACCGTCCTTGCGGCCGCGTGCGACGAGCACCTCCTGGTCGGCAGCGACGCGACGCTTCGTACCGAAGAGCCGGGGATCGGACTCGACGCGCGACGGGACATCGAGGCCCACACCACCGCGCGAGGCGATGCTCACCTCGCCCGGACGGGAGCCGTCCCCCTCGACCAGATAACGGACGTGCCCGACCACGGCGGAGACGGCGGGATCGAGGGCGGCCAGGACCCGGAGGGCCGCGTACGAGAGACGTTCGCGCGGGGCTCCGGCGTCGAGCACCGCCCGGACGAGGGGACGATCGAGGAGACCCTCCTCGTTGCGAGAGATGCCCACGGTCACCGTCTTGGCCTGGTGCTTGATGGCATCGACCGGACGGGTCAGCTCATCGATGCCGCGCGTGAGTGCCGACACCAGTTCGTCGATGATCGTTCCGGGTGCGGCCGACCTCCCGGTGACGCGCCGGTGCACCGTGAGGGGATCGGGCGCTCCCACCGTGCGCAGGAGGGAGACGATCGCCACCGCTGTCGACGCCTCGAGAGTCCCGTCGTAGACGCCGGCGGCGAGAGCCCCGAGGAAGTCGTCGGTGTGGGGAGCCGTGTCGCGGCTGATGCGCGCCAGTGCCGCCTCGTCATCCCCGCCGCGTGCCACCACCCTCTCCACGTCCTCCCGCAGCCGGCGCAGCGGACGGGCTAGCGCGTCGATGGCGAGGGCCGCCTCGTATCCGAAGAGGTGGCCGGCCATCGCCGACAGCACGAAGGCCACCGTCGGGTCGACGACGGGCACCTCGATGACCGCGGCGGCGGACTCCCATCCGGTCGTCCCCTCGGTGGCGATCACGATCGGGGCGGCCTTGTGGGCCCGGAAGATGCCCACCTCCTTGGACACATCTGCGGCGGTGCCCTCCGCCAGACCGGCCGCGCACACCAGCACGAGCGGCTCGCACGAGAGGTCGATGTGCTTCTTGTCCTCCGTGACGTCGCAGGAGATGGACTTGTAGCAGAGCTCCGACAACTTGATGCGCACCTCCTGGGCCGCCACCACGTTCGGTCCGTTGCCCACCACCGCCCAGTACCGGCGCGAGGGGGCGAGGGTCCGGGCGACGGCGGCGATGTCGGCGCGACGGGACAGGACGGTCTCCATGGCGGCGGGCATCCCGATGAGCGACGAGAGGATGCGGTGCACCAGGTCGCCCCGTGCTGCACCGGCGGCCAGGGCCACCGCGCACGACAGCACCGCGCCGGCCGCCACCTGGGCATAGAACGCCTTCGTGCTCGCCACGCTCATCTCGATGTCGCGACCGTCGGACGTGTGGTACACCCCGTGCGCCTTCATGGCCAGCTCACTGCCGCGCCTGTTGACGATGGCGATGACGGCTGCACCGCGCGCGGCGACGAGGTCGACCGTGCGATTCGTGTCGGTGGTGGTGCCGCTCTGACTCACCGCGATGACCAGCATGTCGGACATGTCCTGCTCCATCGCGAAACCGGAGAGCTCCGTGGCCGGCATCGACTGAACGTGGAGCGCGGAGCCCGCGAGCGCGCCCAGCACCGGCACGATGGATGTCCCCGCCACCGCGGCCGTGCCCTGCCCGATGATCCGCACACGACGGATGGAACCGTCGGCGAGACGCGCCGCGATGCCCGGGGGGAAGACAGACTCGTCCAGGCTCGGCACGAGCAGGCCGTCGCGTTCGATGACCCTTCCCTGCACCGTCTTGCGGAAACTCGCGGGCGATTCGGTGATCTCCTTGAGGAGGAAGTGGGGATGGTCACCGCGGTCGATGTCGCGCGTGGTCACCCCGGCGGGAGTCGGATCCCCATCGGTGACGGGGGACTCGTGACCGTCCCAGTGCCAGCGACGCATTCCCCCGACGGTTCCGGCTCCGTCGGCCGAGAGCACGACGACCTGTCCCGCGCTCGCCGGCGCGGCGGGATCGCGGGGCGTCTCGCCGTCCATTCGCACGGCGACGCGTGCCTCCTCCACCGTGCCGTACGTCTCGCTGGCCACGACGAAGCGGTCCTCGGCGAGACCGACGTGCAGACCCTGGCCGCTGCCGTGGAGGGCGAGTCGCACCGTGCCGGGATCGTCGAGCGACACGTGGGCGATCGCGAACGATCCCTCGAACTGCGAGACCGCCCCGAGAAAGGCCGCCTCCCCCCCGCCGGCGCGGTTGCGCTCCACGAGGGCGGGCACGACCGTGGCATCGGTCGTGATGGGGTCGGGAAAGACGAGTCCGTGGCGCTCCCGGATCTCGACATGGTTGTCGATGTCGCCGTTGAGGACACCGAAAGCCACGGGACCGTCGGTTTCCCCGGCGACCGGGTGGGCGTTGGGCTCGGAGATGATGCCGACGCTCGCCCACCGCGTGTGTCCGACCACCGTCGCGCGGGCTCCCGGCAGCGACACGACGGCGGCGAACTCGGCATCGGCGGCGAGGGTCGATCGGATGGCACGGGTGTTGTCCCCGAGTTCACCGATCTCTGCGGCCTGCTTGTACACGAAGGCCACGGCAGCCGGCCCCCTCCGCACGCTGCCGTTGCCGAGAAGGGAGTCCCCCGCGCGGGCGTCGAGAGCGGCGGCCAGGTCGGGGCCGAGTACATCGGGGTCCTCGAGACGGACGATGACGACGATTCCCGCCGAGTCGCGGCCCCGCACCTCCATCCGATCGATGGCCGACAGGGCCTGGTGCACGGCGAGCCAGCAGTGGAGCGATCCATCCCCCGCATCGGGCGGGGCGAACTCCGCCACCGACTCGGCCGCTCGCAGTCGGTCGCGGCGCAGTGCCCACGCAGCGTCGCGCACACGGGAGATGCGGGCCCACGCGACGTCACGATCGGCGGACCCGGACACCTCGACCTCGAACATCGAGGCGGCGCGGTCGGCGAGGGCATCGACAGCGTCGAGGCGCGACGACATGGCGTCCCTCAGCCCGGCATCGCGCACCATCGCCACGATGCCGGCGTCGCCGCGCAGAAGAGAGTCGGCGTCCTCGAGCAGGATCGCGGCGGAATCGAGATCCCGCCCGGGTGCGAGGACCGAGTCGAGGAGGGACAGCACGGCGTCGCGACCGGGAACGGCACGACCCGGGGGTCGGCTCAGCACCGCGACGATTCCGCACATGTTCTGCAGGTTACCCAACGCCCCCGGATGGGTTCAGTGGGGCGTCTCCACGGTGCCTCCGTGTGCGGCCGCGATGGCCGAGGCGAGCATCCGCGCGGTGCGGGTCGCGACATCGATGGTGCGCGCCTCCACCATCACGCGCACCACCGACTCGGTGCCCGAGCTGCGCACGAGGATGCGGCCATCGCCGCCGAGCGCAGCCTCGGCATCGGTCAGCACGTCGGTGATCCCGTCGAGAGGATCCTCGACGCGCGCGGTCGTGCGCACGTTGAGGAGAACCTGGGGCCAACGCTCCATCACCGATGCCGCACCGGCCACGCTTCCGTATCCGCGCACGACCGATTCGAGGAAGAGAACGGCAGCGAGGAGACCGTCGCCCGTGGTGGCGTGCGCTGCGTGCACGATGTGTCCGCTCTGCTCGCCCCCGAGCACGAGGTCGTGCTCCGCCAGGGCGGCGAGGATGCCGCGGTCGCCGACGGGCGTGACGACGACGTCGATGCCCAGGTCGGCCATGGCCCGGTGGAAACCGAGATTCGACATCACGGTCACGGCCACGGCCCTGTTGCGCAGCAGACCGCGCGCCGCGAGGTCGGCCGCCGCGGCGGCGACGATGGCATCGCCGTCGAGGAGACTCCCGTCGGCGGCCACGACCACCAACCGGTCACCGTCACCGTCGAATGCGACCCCGGCATCGAGGCCCTCCGCCCGCACCAGGGCGGCGAGTGCCTCGGGGGACGTCGCGCCGCATTCGTGGTTGATGTTGCGACCGTCGGGCGAGGCGGCGAACACCGTGACCTCCGCCCCGCATCCGCGGAGCACCCGCGGGGCGAGCTCGTGCATGGCCCCGTGGGCGCAATCGACCGCGATGCGAAGGCCCGCGAGCGCATCCGGACCCGCCACTGACATGCGGTGCCCCGCGTACTCCTCGAGCACCGCCGAGGCATCGTGCACGGTGCCGATTCCGACGGCCGTCGGCTCGGCGCCGAGCGAATGCCAGACCCGCTCGATCTCGACCTGATCATCGTCGGAGAGTTTCGTGCCGCCCGGCGCGAACACCTTGACGCCGTTGTCCGACCAGGGGTTGTGCGACGCGGTGATGGCGATGCCGGCCAGGTCGGTGCGCTCGCAGGCGAAGGCCACCGCGGGAGTGGGGGCGACGCCGAGGAGATGGACGGGGACGCCCTCGATGGCGCATCCCTCGACGACCGCGCGCTCGAGCACCCGACCGCTCTCGCGTGTGTCGCGACCGACGAACACCGCCGGCACGCCGAGAACTCGCACGGTCGCGCGCACGAGGTCTCGCACGAGCGGAGCGGTCAGTTCCTCGAGCGCAACGCCCCTGACGCCGTCGGTGCCGAAACGGAGCATGATGCGGGGACGGCGGCGCGGCGGGGCGCGACGCCGGTCAGCGCTTGGTGAACTGCGGCGCCTTGCGCGCCTTCTTGAGGCCGTACTTCTTGCTCTCCTTGCGACGCGAGTCGCGGGTGAGCAATCCGGCCTTCTTCAGGACGGGACGGCACTCGGGGTCGATTTCGATGAGCGAGCGGGCGATCGCCATGCGCAGGGCACCGGCCTGACCGTTCACTCCGCCGCCGAAGATGTTGGCGTCGACGTCGAAGGTGCTCTCGCGCTCGGTGATGCGCAGTGCCTCCACCACGGTCATCCGCTGGGCGGCCGTGGTGAAGTAGTTCTCGATCGCTCGACCGTTGACGGTGATGCGCCCGGTACCGGTGCGCACCACGGCGCGGGCAACGGCCTCCTTGCGGCGGCCGGTGGTCTGTGTGAGAGGTGTCTGTGCCACGGTGGTTCCTTCTTCGTCGTGTCGAACGGTCAGCGCGCCCTGGCGCCGGCGATGTCGAGGGGCTTGGGACCCTGGGCGGAGTGAGGGTGCTCCGAACCGGCGTACACCTTGAGTTTCTTGATCTGCTGACGGCCGAGGGGACCCTTCGGGAGCATTCCCGCGACCGAACGGCGGATGGCATCTGCGGGCTTGCGGTCGAGGAGGTTCTGGTAGGTCTCGGACTTGAGACCGCCCGGGTAGCCGGAATAGGTGTGCACCATGCGGGTCTCGGCCTTGCCCGAGGTGAGGACGATCTTGGAGGCGTTGATGATGACGACATGATCGCCCATGTCCATGTGGGGGG
>JAULXU010000235.1:2386-4399 GCA_032118285.1 Ilumatobacteraceae bacterium | reverse complement strand
CCCGCCGGTGTCGAACTCACAACGGAAAAGCATCAAAACCCGCGGACTCCACCGGCCGGGCAATCCTCGGGAGAGTCAGTGCGCATCCTGGCTGGCGAATCCCGTCAGCAGATCCCGGGCGTGGGCCAGTGCGGTGGCGTCGGCCAGTCCCCCGGAGAGCATTCGCGCGAGCTCGGCCTCTCGCGCCTCGCCAGGGAGGCTTCGGGCGTTTCCGAATGTACGCCCGTCCTTGACGGACTTGGACACCCCGATCTGGTGGTGGGCGGCGGCCGCCACTTGGGGCAAATGGGTCACTGCCAGAACCTGATGAGATGCACCGAGTTCGCGAAGTGCCACTGCGACCGCAACCGCTGCTGCGCCGCCGATTCCGGCGTCGACTTCGTCGAAAACCATTGTTCCCGGATCCTCGGAGAGGACGAGACGCAGGGCGAGCATGATTCGAGCCAACTCGCCTCCGCTGGCAACCTTGTTCAACGGCTGGGGCGCCATGCCGGGATTGGCGGCGAAGAGGAAAACCACCGAATCACCCGCCGAGTCGGACGCGGCATCCCCGACCGACACCGTGAGTTCGGCGTGGGGCAGGTCGAGAGCCGGAAGCCGTGCCCCCACTGCCTCAGCGAGATCACCTGCCCTTGCGCGTCGGAGAGCACCCACTGCGCGCTCGGCCTCCCTCAGCTCAGCGAGCGCCTCCTCCCGCTCGGCGCTGAGACCTGCGACCCTGTCGCCGTATCCTTCGAGCTCGGCCAGTCTGGAGGCGGTCTCCTGTCCGAAGAGAACCACCTCGTTCAATGTGTCACCGTACTTGCGACACAGATCCCGCAGAAGCTGCCTTCGGGCACGAACTTCGGCCAAGCGCATCGGATTCTCCTCAACTCGGTCGAGCATCTCGCGAACCGAGGAGATCGCACCCGAGAGACCGACCTGCACCGCCAGCAGTTCGTCCCTCGCGTTCGCCAGAGCACTGGAGGCACCGAGCTTGCGAATCGCATCCCCGATGAGGTCGGCCGCCGAAGAGTCCTCTGAGAGCAATACGAGCGTCTCCCCGAGAGCCTCCCGGAGATTGTTGGCACTTGCCAACAGTTCCTCCTCAACACTCAGCTCCTCATCCTCGTCCGTGGATGAGATGCGTGCCTCTTCGATTTCCTCCACCTGGAATCGCAGCAGGTCGATCTCGCGGGACCGGGAGCGGTCGTCCCCGCCAAGGGCCGACAAGAGAACGTCGATCTCCTTGATGCGCTCGCGGGCCGTCAGAACGGGCTGAAGGTCGACACCTGCGTACCGGTCGAGGGCATCCCGCTGGTGCGCACTTGAGAGCAACCTCTGGTGTGCATGCTGACCGTGTATGTCCACGAGCACGGCTCCGAGTTCGGACAGCGCACCCACGGTGGCCATTCGACCGTCCACATAGGCTCGCGAGCGACCCTCGGCTCCCACGACCCTGCACAGGATCGTCTCGGTTTCGGTGCCGTCCCCGGACGAGAGGAATCTGGCCTCCACCCGGGCCTCTGTGGCGCCGTCGCGGACCACCGAGGCATCCGCCCGTTTGCCGACGACAAGGCTGATCGCCTCCACGAGCATGGTCTTGCCCGCACCGGTCTCCCCGGGGAGCGCCGGGAAACCACCCCCGACCACGTTGCGCGCGGACTCGTTGACTCCGAGATTCTCGATGGACAACTCGACGAGCATCAGCGGTCCTCCAGACCGAACTTTGTCTTGAGCGTTCGATGAAAACGGCTCTGCTCGAACCGCACGAAGCGCGCCGTCTCCTCGGCGGCACGCACCTCCACCACATCGCCGGGCGACAGTGTGTGCGCCCACTGGCCGTCCGTGGCGATGTGCACGTCCCGATGACCTTCGACCTCTATGCGTATCGACTCCGAGGGATCGAGAACCATCGATCGATCGAAGAGCATGTGCGGCGACAGGGGCGTGATGAGCATGGCCCTCAGACGCGGCGAGAGAATCGGACCACGCGCGGAGAGTGAATAGGCGGTCGATCCGGTCCTTGGCTGT
>JAULXU010000235.1:1362-2376 GCA_032118285.1 Ilumatobacteraceae bacterium | reverse complement strand
CGGGGTGGCCACGATGAGACCATCCGACACGAAGGTCGTGAAACGTTCGCCGTCGATGTCGACCGCGAGACGCACAGTGTGTCCGGCCTCCTTCTTCTCCAGGGCCACCTCGTTGAGGGCGAGGTGATTCGAGAGACGAGCACCATTGGTCCACACGGAGACCTCCAGCAACATGCGCACGTCGAGGTCATAGTCCTTTCCCGCTTCGCCGCCCAGGTACGTGTCCAGGGCCCCAAGGAGACCATCGGCATCCACAGTCGCCAGGTAGCCGAGTGTCCCCACGTTGACACCGATGACGGGAACAGGTTGCCCCGCCAGCGATCCCACGGCTCGGAGCATCGTTCCGTCACCGCCGATGGAGACCAGCACGTCTACTGTCGACACGTCGCCCGCGACAACCGAGTCCACTGCCAGTGACGCAATATCGGGCTCGGGAGCCACCACAGCGATACCCCGTCCGGCGCAAAAAGACGCAACTTCACGTGCTGCGGCCAGCGCGTCGGGTCGGAAGCGGTGAACGGCGAGTCCGATGCGAATCACGGGAACAACCTAGGGAACTTTGGGCACGACGACGAGCATGAGGAATTCGGTGTTGCCTTTTGCGCCCTTCAACGGCGACTCCACGATTGCCTCCACCATTCCCCCATTGGCCTCCACCGATCGCGCCACTGAATCCACGGACTCCTGATGGAGCCCGGGGTCCGTGATCACTCCCCGTCCACGCGAGGCATCACGGTGCCCGACCTCGAACTGGGGTTTGACCAGAAGCACGCTCTGTGCGGTCGGATGTCCGGTCTCAGGCGCGACGCAGGCGAAAAGGCCTGGAACGACCTTGGTGAGCGAGATGAAGGAGAGGTCCGCGACGACCAGGGAGCACACAAAAGGCAGATCTGATGGCCCGAGGCTCCGGACGTCGGTGCCTTCCACGGAAATCACACGTGGATTCGAGCGGAGGCGTTCGTGAAGCTGATTTTTGCCCACATCGACCGCCACAACCGCCGAGGCCCCACGTTG
>JAULXU010000235.1:0-1352 GCA_032118285.1 Ilumatobacteraceae bacterium | reverse complement strand
AATACTCCTGTGGAAGAGCCGGCATCCAGGACGTGAAGGTCCGACACGTCGCGCCCGAAGGTGGACAGGGCATGCTCGAGTTTCTCAGCTCCCCTGCCGACCCAACGGGGGGCTGCCGTCACCACAACCGCCTCACCCGGATCCACGAGCCGTGAAGAATTCTGGGCCACCGCACCGGAGACGAGGACCCCACCTCCGGCGATCAACCTCGACGCCTCCGTTCGCGACACAGCAAGACCCCTCTCCACCATGGCTACGTCGAGTCGGCGCCTCACTCCTTCGAGCGTAACGGCGCAGCCTCGGCGCTTTCGTCGACGGTCATCATCCCAATATGGCCCGGACGACGTCAGCCAGGTCGACGAAGGAGCCGTCCTCACCCTCCGGCCCCTGTGCAACTCCCGTTCGAACTTGGGCAAAGGTGCATCCCAGCAGCCCGGCGAATTCCCCGTCGGTATCCATGCGATCACCCACCATGATGGCCCGTGACAGATCGGCGTCCGGAAGCATCTCACGCACGAGGTTTGCCATGGGTTGATGTGGTTTACCGGCGACGACTGCCCGACGCCCCGAGGCTCTCTCGATGGCGGCGAGAATTGCCCCTCCGCCGGGGACCTCCCCATGGGGCGTCGGATAGGTCGCGTCCGAGTTCGCCCCGATGAGGCGAGCGCCTCCCCGAACCGCGGCAGACGCTCGCGCCAGCATCTGGTAGTCGAAGCCCCGATGAAGACCGACCATCACCACATCAATCGGACGGTCCGGATCCGAGTCCGCGGGGACGACGTGTGCGCCCATCGCCGCGACCTCCTCGAACAGACCACCCCCACCCACCACCAGGACCGACTCACCCGGCCCGACGAGTTGCGCCGCCGCACGGGCGGATGTCAGCACCCGGCCGCGCCCGGAAACGCCCAGACGTTCCAGGGCGCCTTCCAGCTCCCCGGTCGTGCTGAAGGAACTGTTCGTGATGAAGAGCACGGCAAAACCCGCAATGGCCAGCCTGTTCAGAGCGGCAACGGAGCCCGGAATCGCCTCCTCCGCGAGCCACACGACACCGTCGAGGTCGCACAGCACCGACTCGACCCTCTCAAGTTTGTCCATCGGTCACCATCCTGCCACCCTGTGGGGGTGCCAATCTTCGAAGCCTTCCGGGCGGTCCGCTACGCGGCGAGGATGAACAATGACCTCGGGTCCGTGACCTCCCCGCCCTACGACGTCTTCGATGCCGAAGAGAGATCCGCATATGCGGGTGAATCCCGCAGCATCGTGCACATTGATTACCCGGTGGAGACGGACGGCCCGGAGCGCTATGAGCGGGCGGGCGCGATCCTGCGGCAGTGGCTTGCCGAGGGTGT
>JAULXU010000234.1:11864-30930 GCA_032118285.1 Ilumatobacteraceae bacterium | reverse complement strand
GACGCCAATCAGACGCTCGCCTACGACCTCGCCCACGTGGCGGCCGCCGTGGAGACGGCGGCCTCGCTCATGGAGTGGGGCGCCACGGGTGACACCGAGGCCGCGATTGCGTGCGCCTTCACCGCCGACATGGTGGCGGACTTCGTGTCGCGCCTGGTGGGTCGCGAGTCCATGTGGGGCGTGGGTGCCTCGCAGTTGTCCGGCACCGAGTCGTTCGTCGCACGCTTCCGCGACCCCGGATTCCTGGCGTCGCTCGCCGAGAATCCCGGTCCGCGCCGTCTCGACGAGGAGTCGGAGATGATCCAGGACACGTTCCGGTCGTTCGGCGCCAAGGTCATCGCGCCGCGCGCCGAACACGTGCACCGATACAACGAGGATGTGCCCGAGGACATCATCGCCGGACTCGCCGACATCGGCGCGTTCGGTCTCAGCGTGCCCTCCGAGTACGGCGGCTTCAGCGAGGGCGGCGAGGGCGAATACATGGCCTCCGTCATCGCCACCGAGGAACTCTCGCGCGCGTCGCTCGGCATCGGCGGATCGCTCATCACGCGCCCCGAGATCCTCACGCGCGCGCTCGTCGCCGGTGGCACCGAGGAGCAGAAGCACGAGTGGCTCCCCAAGCTGGCCACCGCCGAGGTGATGGCCGCCGTCGCGGTGACCGAGCCGGACTACGGATCGGACGTTGCGGGGCTCAAGACGACCGCCGTCGAGGCACCGGGCCCGAACGGCGAGGCCGGCTGGCTCATCAACGGCGTGAAGACCTGGTGCACCTTCGGTGCCCGCGCCAACGTTCTCATGCTGCTCGCACGCACCGATCCCGACCGCTCGAAGGCCCATCGCGGCCTGTCCCTGTTCATCGTTCCCAAGCCCCTCGGTGACGCCCATGGCTTCGTGTTCACCCAGGACGGAGGCGGAAAGATGGAGGGACGCCCCATCGACACCATCGGCTACCGCGGCATGCACAGCTACGAGATCGCCATCGAGAACTGGTGGGTGCCCGAGTCCCACCTCATCGGCGGACGCGAGGGACTGGGCCGCGGCTTCTACCTCCAGATGGCCGGCTTCGAGAACGGACGCCTCCAGACCGCCGCCCGCGCCGTGGGCGTCATGCAGGCCGCCTACGAGGCGGCGCTCGATTACGCGCAGAATCGCGTCGTGTTCGGCCGACCCATCAGCGAGTACGAACTCACCCGGGTGAAGCTGGGTCGGATGGCCGTCATCACGCAGGCCTCGCGACAGTTCTCCTACGCCGTCGCCCGTCTCATGGGACAGGGCAAGGGCCAGATGGAGGCGAGCATGGTCAAGGCCTACGTGTGCAAGGCGGCCGAATGGGTGACCCGCGAGGCCCTGCAGATCCACGGCGGCTACGGCTACGCCGAGGAGTACCCGGTGAGCCGGCTCTACGTGGACGCCCGCGTGCTGTCCATCTTCGAGGGCGCCGACGAGACCCTGTGCCTGAAGGTCATCGCCCGTCGTCTCTGCGACGAAGCAGCCTGACCCCTACGCTGGCGCCGTGCGTTCAGCAAAGGACTTCTTCAAACCACTCGCCGTCGGCGCTCCCGAGCCCGTCCGCGAGATCCCCTTCCGACCCAGCCGGGTCATCCACTTCTTCGCCCCCCACAACGAGAAGATGGTGGCGAAGCTGCCCGACACCATCCCCACCGTCGACATCCTGCTCGGCAACCTCGAGGACGCCATCCCGATGGCCGACAAGCAGGCCGCCCGGCGCGGCTTCATCGAGGTGGCGCGCACGGTTCCGATGGGCGACACCCAGCTGTGGACCCGGGTGAACAGCCTCGATTCCCCGTGGTTCCTCGACGACGTCACCGACATCGTCACCCAGGTGGGCGACAAGGTGGACGTCATCATGGTCCCGAAGGTCGAGGGCCCCGAGGACATCCATTACGTGGACCGTCTCCTCGCCCAGTTGGAGGCCCGCGCCGGCCTGCAGCGCCCGATACTCGTGCACGCCATCCTCGAGACCGCCCGCGGGGTCGCCAACGTCGAGGAGATCTGCGGGGCCTCGCCGCGCATGCAGGGTCTGTCGCTCGGACCGGCGGATCTCGCGGCGAACCGTCGCATGAAGACCACCCGCGTGGGCGGCGGTCATCCCGACTACGTCGTGCGTCGCGACCCCGACCCGTCCGCACCCGAGGCACCCCGCGAGGTGTTCCAGCAGGACCTCTGGCACTACACGCTGGCGCGCATGGTGGATGCCTGCGTCACCCACGGCATCCTCCCCTTCTACGGACCGTTCGGCGACATCAAGGACGTCACCGCGTGCGAGGACCAGTTCCGCAACGCCTACCTGCTCGGATGCGTGGGGGCCTGGAGCCTGCACCCCGTCCAGATCGACATCGCCACGCGCGTCTTCAGTCCCCGACCCGAGGACGTCGCCCAGGCACAGCGCGTCATCGACGCCATGGGCGACGGCACCGGGGCGATCATGCTCGACGGCAAGATGGAGGACGACGCCTCGGTGAAGCAGTGCAAGGTCGTCGTCGAACTTGCCCGGCAACTCGCCGCCCGCGACCCGCGACTCGCCGCCACGTACGGATACTGACCGCGACGTCGAAGGAGACACCACAGTGACCGCACCCCGTCCCCGCCGATCCGTTCTGTACATGCCGGCCGCCAACGAGCGCGCGCTCGAGAAGGCGAAGGGCATCCCCGCCGATGCCATCATCTTCGACCTCGAGGACGCCGTCTCCCCCGATGCCAAGGACGACGCCCGGGCCCGCGCGGTGGCGGCCGCGTCGTCGGGCGAGTACGGGGCGAAGGAACTCACCATCCGTTGCAACTCGCTCTCCACCCCGTGGGGAGCAGCCGACATCGCCGCCGCCGCTGCCGCCCCCGTCTCGGCGGTGGTCATCCCCAAGATCGACGGCGTCACCGAGGTGGACGCCGTGTCCCGCGCGCTCGACGCGGCGGGAGCTCCCCCGACGATGGGCATCTGGGCGATGATCGAGACACCGACGGCCGTCATGGACTGCCGCGCCATCGCCGCACATCCGCGGGTCGCCGTGCTCATCATGGGCACGAACGACCTGGCCAAGGAGCTGCGCGCCCGCCAGGTTCCCGGTCGTCATCCCCTCGTTCCCAGCCTGCACCTCGCCCTCCTCGCGGCACGGGAGGCCGGCAAGCCCGTGCTCGACGGCGTCTACAACGACATAAAGAACCCCGAGGGTTTCGCCGAAGAGTGCCGCCAGGGCGCCGAGATGGGCTTCGACGGAAAGACCCTCATCCATCCCGACCAGGTCGTGGCCGCGAACGCCGCGTGGACCCCGAGCGACGCCGAGGTGGAACACTCCCGCCGGGTCATCGCGGCGTTCGACGAGGCGCTCGCGCTCGGCAAGGGAGTCGTGCAACTGGACGGTCGCATGATCGAGAACCTCCACGTGGACACCGCGCGACGCATCCTCGCCGTGGCCGAGGCCGTCGCCGACCTCTCCTGAACCGCGACGTGTGGGAGTCGACGGGGGCGCGGGACTAGCGTTGACGCCGTGACCGCAGCCTCCCTCCCGAATCCGTCACCCGACATCGTCCTCGAGCCGCTGAGCGGCGGGGGGCGATCGCTGCGCCAGTGGCTCACCACGTTCCACCTGTGCAGCGTGGTGCTCGACCCGTACACGAACGAGAGTTCCTGGATTCTCGACACGGCCGTGCGCATCATGCGCCAGTTCTCCGGCGCGGCGGTGCGCGTCAACTTCCTCGTCACGTGCGGACCCGACGAGGCCCGCGACTTCCTCGGTCCGTTGGCCGAGGAGTTCCTCGTGTTCTGCGATCCGGAGCGCACCGTGGTGAAGGCACTCGGTCTCTCCGAGTTGCCGGCATTCGTGCTCGTCCAACAGAACGGCTCGGTGCCGGCGGCCGCCCAGGGATGGAACCCCGCAGAGTGGAAAGCCGTGGCAGCCCGCGTGGCCGGACTGTGCGCCTGGTCGAAGCCGACCATCCCCGCACCGGGGGATCCCGGCTCGTTCCGCGGCACCCCCGCGCTTGTCTGACCGGATCCCCCTCTCGGACCTCCCCATAGAGGAGGTCGTCGACGACCTCCGAACCGCACTCGCCGACCGACGTCGTGCGGTGCTCATCGCACCCCCCGGCGCGGGGAAGACGACCCTCGTTCCCCTGCGCCTGCTCGACGAACCCTGGATCGCCGGACGCCGCATCGTCATGCTCGAACCCCGACGCCTCGCCGCACGGGCCGCCGCCCGTCGCATGGCCGATCTCCTCGGCGAGGAAGTCGGCGCAACGGTGGGCTACCAGACGCGGGACGAGCGCCGCATCGGTCCGCGCACGCGCATCGAGGTCCTCACCGAGGGAATCCTCACCCGGCGTCTGCACGCCGACCCCGCGCTCGAGGGAACCGCGCTCGTGGTGTTCGACGAGGTGCACGAACGCAACGTGCCCACCGATCTCGGGCTGGCCTTTCTCCTCGACGCCGTCGCGGCCCTCGGCACCGACACGGCCGTGCTGGCGATGTCGGCCACCCTCGACTCCACCGGCTTCGCCGACCTGCTCGGCGACGGGACGTCACCCGCGCCCGTCGTGCACAGTGCCGGGCGCCAGCACCCCGTCGACGTCCGCTTCGCGCCGCGCACCAAGGGCGACCGTCTCGAGGACGCCGTGGCTGCCACGGTCCGCCGGGCCCTGCGCGAGGACGAGGGAGACGTCCTCGTGTTCCTGCCTGGCATCGGAGAGATCTCACGCGCCGCGACCCGCCTCGCCGCCGATCTTCCCGGCGACGTCGACGTGCACCGGCTGGCCGGCGCGCTCCCGCTGGCCGAACAGGACGATGCCCTGCGGGGATCGCGTCCCGGTCGGCGTCGCATCGTGCTCTCCACCGACATCGCCGAGTCCTCCCTCACCGTCGAGGGAATCCGCATCGTCGTCGATGCGGGATTGGCGCGGGTTCCCCGTCTCGACCCGCGCACGGGACTCACCGAACTGGTCACCGTGACCTCGTCGCGCGCGTCGGCGGACCAGCGCTCCGGTCGCGCCGGACGCACGGCTCCCGGTGTGGCATGGCGCATGTGGAGTCGCATCGAGGACGCCACCCGGCTCGCCCACCTGCCCGCCGAGATCGGCCAGGTCGACCTCTGTCAGGTCGCTCTCGAGATCGCGGCGTGGGGCACCGACGCCGACCGACTCCGCTTCCTCGACCCTCCTCCCGCCAGGGCGCTCGGTCTGGCGCACGAGACCCTGGCCATGCTCCGCCTTCTCGATGATGCGGGGAGACCCACCGTGCTCGGCCTCGCCGTCCTCGGCCTGCCCCTGCATCCGCGCCTCGGCACGATGGTCGCGGTGCACCGCGACGGGGGCGCCCGGGGATGGGTGGCCTGCGTCGTGGCGGCCCTCCTCGAGGAACGCGACCCCTTTCGCGGCCGGCCCGACGCCCTTCCCGTCGATCTCGCCCTGCGCGTCAAGGCCGTGCTCGGACTCGCGGGGCACGACGCCCACGACCGCGGCGCGGGTCGGCGCATCCTCGAGGTCGCCCGCGACATCGCCCGACGCGCGGGAATCCCGTCCGTCGACGTCGGTCCGGACTCGGTCGACGAAGCCTGCGGACGCGTGCTGCTGTCGGCCTACCCCGATCGCCTCGCGCGTCGACGCGCGTCGCCCGGGCAGTTCGTCATGCGCGGGGGCGGCGAGGTGCGCTTCGACGCCAAGGACCCCCTGGCCCGCGAGGAGTTCATCGTGGCCGCCGACGTGGACGCGCGACGGGGCACGTCGTCCCTCCGGCGGGGAGCCGGACTCGACCTCGATGCCGTCGCCCAGGTCCTCGGCGACGACGTGACCGTCGAGGACCGTCTGTCGTGGAACCGCGAGCGTGACGACCTCGTGCGCCGCGTCGTGCGCCGTGTCGGTGCCATCACGCTCGACGAACGCCTGCTCCCGGCCGAGCCCGGGCCCGGGACCGTCGCCGAACTCGTCGCTCGCATTCGGGACACCTCGTTCGCGGTGCTCGGAGGCGGCGGTGCCACGGAGCTGCGGCGACGGGTCGCTTTCCTGCGCCACCATCTCGGCGACGAGTGGCCGGACTGGTCCACCTCGGCACTGCTCGCCGACATCGACGAGTGGCTCGTGCCCCATCTCGTCGGGGCGCGCGGCCGCGCCGACCTCGACCGCCTCGACCTCGCGATGGTCCTCCTGTCGCGCCTCGGGTGGGACGACTCGGTGAGCCTCGACCATCTCGCCCCGCGAAACTGGACGCCGCCGCGAGGGCGGGCAGTGGGGATCGACTACTCCGACCCCGGCTCCCCGGCCATCTCGGTGCGGGTGCAGCACCTGTTCGGCACGCGCGTGCATCCCACCGTGCTCGACGGACGCGTGCCGTTGCGGGTGCACCTGCTCTCCCCCGCGGACCGTCCGATCCAGGTCACGGCCGATCTCCCCGGGTTCTGGACGGGCTCATGGGCCGACGTGCGCCGCGAGATGGCCGGTCGCTACCCGAAGCACGACTGGCCCGCCGATCCCGGCGCCTGACCCGGACGGGGCGCGCCCTCGTGCCGGGTCCTAGCCTTTCCCCATGGCCGACTTCACCTTCACCGAACTGCTCCCACTGGGCCCCGACACGACGACATACCGTGCGCTCGGATCGGACGGTGTCTCGGAGGTGGAGACCCCGCTCGGCACGTTCCTGAAGGTGGAGCCCGAGGCGCTGAGGATGCTCACCGCCACGGCGATGCGCGACATCGCCCACCTGCTCCGCTCGTCCCACCTCGCCCAGTTGCGCGACATCCTCGATGATCCCGAGGCCAGCGCCAACGACCGCTTCGTCGCCCTCGACCTGCTCAAGAACGCCTCGATCGCCGCCGGCGGAGTGCTGCCCATGTGCCAGGACACCGGCACCGCCATCGTCAAGGCCAAGAAGGGCCAGTTCGTCGTGACGGGTGGCGGGGATGAGGAGGCGATCTCGCGGGGGGTGTACGACACGTACCTCACGAGCAATCTGCGCTACAGCCAGTTGGCACCGCTGTCGATGTACGAGGAGAAGAACACCGGGAACAACCTGCCCGCAGAGATCAAGATCCAGGCCGTCGACGGAGCCGAGTACAAGTTCCTCTTCCTGGCCAAGGGGGGAGGGTCGGCCAACAAGAGCTACCTCTTCCAGGAGACGAAGGCCCTCCTCAACGAGAAGACCCTGCTTCCCTGGGTGTTCGAGAAGATGATCACTCTCGGCACGGCCGCCTGCCCGCCGTACCACCTCGCCGTCGTCATCGGGGGAACCTCGGCCGAGCATGCCGTGGAGACGGCCAAGCTCGCCAGTGCCCGCTACCTCGACTCGCTTCCCACGTCGGGCAGCATGGCCGGTCACGGATTCCGTGACCTCGACCTCGAGACCAAGATCCTCGAGCTGTCCCGCAGGACGGGGATCGGGGCCCAGTTCGGCGGCAAGTACTTCTGCCACGACGTGCGCGTCGTGCGCCTTCCGCGCCACGGTGCCAGTTGCCCCGTCTCCTTCGCCGTCTCGTGCAGCGCCGACCGACAGGCACTCGGCAAGATCACCCGCGACGGCATCTTCCTCGAGGAGCTCGAGACCGACCCGGCCCGCTTCCTCCCCGAGGTCACCGACGAGCACCTGAGCGAGGAGGTGGTTCGCATCGACCTCACCCGGCCGATGGACGAGATCCGCGCACAGTTGAGCCGACTTCCCGTGAAGACCCGGGTGATGCTCACCGGCCCCATGGTCGTGGCGCGCGACATCGCCCACGCCAAGATCAAGGAGCGGCTCGACCAGGGCCTCGGCATGCCCGGGTACCTGAAGGACCACTGCGTGTACTACGCCGGTCCGGCCAAGACCCCGGAGGGCATGGCCTCGGGTTCGTTCGGCCCGACCACGGCGGGACGCATGGACGCCTACGTGGACGAGTTCCAGGCTGCAGGCGGAAGCCTCGTCATGCTGGCCAAGGGCAACCGCTCGCGCCAGGTGACCGAGGCCTGTCGAGCGCACGGAGGCTTCTACCTCGGGTCGATCGGCGGTCCCGCCGCCCGTCTCGCCCTCGACTGCATCACCAAGGTCGAGGTGCTCGAGTACCCCGAACTCGGCATGGAGGCCGTGTGGCGCATCGAGGTCCGGGACTTCCCCGCGTTCATCGTCGTCGACGACAAGGGCAACGACTTCTTCGACGAGATCGGCAAGGGAGGAATGCCCGTCTCGCTGCGCTGACGCCCGGTCCGGGGCCCCGTCACTCGTCGGAGACGAAACCGGGCCAGTTGCGCATGTAGGTGACGAAGGGGGGTGAGAGGCCCTCGCCCTCGAGGACGGTCGCCGACACGGGAGTCTCGCGACACCTGAAGGTGGCATCGGCGCGCACCCGCTCGGGGAAGTCGTGGTTGAGGATCGCCGCACGGCCGATGGCCGCCACATCGGCACCGGCGTCGACGACGGCCGCGCAGTCCGCGCCCGAGTAGATCTTGCCCGCCACCGCGAGCACCGTCCGACCGCGATCGATGCCGGCGAACACGTCGATGAGGCGGGTGCCCTTGCGGGATTCCTCCTCGGGCTCCTTGGTCCAGTCCCACAACGACATGTCGATGAGGTCCACGCGCCCCTCGCCGGCGAGCCGGGCGTAGAGGCGTTCGATCTCGTCGATGCGCATGCCGAAGCGCTCCGGCGACAGCCTCACGGCGAGACCGAAGCCCGGGGCGCACCTGGCGCGGATGCCCTCGACGATGTCGAGGATGGGCCTCGCCCTGTTCTCCTCCGAACCTCCCCAGCGATCGGTGCGGCGGTTGATGTCCGGGGAGAGAAACTGGCTGAGCAGGTAGCCGTGCGCTCCGTGCAACTCGACGCCGTCGAACCCGGCCCGCTCGCATCGCACCGCCGCGGTGATGAACGCCTCGATCATCTCCTCCACCTCGGCCGGGGTCATCTCGCGGGCCCCCGTCGATTCGTCCCCCGACGGGCACACGGGTGCCCCGCCGATGATCGCCGACGGCGAGCGCATTCCCGCATGGTGGAGCTGCACCCACGCGCCCGAACCCGCGGCGCGGATGTCGGCGGCCAGACGGGTGAGGCCCGCTGTGTGCGCGTCGTCCCAGCATCCGAGTTGTCCCGGGAATCCCTGGCCGATCGCCTGCACGTGGGAGGCGCACGTCATCGTCAGTCCGAATCCCCCTTCGGCCCGCATGAGGAGCCAATGGTGCTCGGCGTCGGAGAGGGTGCCGTCGGCGTTGCTCTGGGTGTTCGTCAGCGGCGAGAGCATGAAGCGGTTGGGCAACGAGCCGCCGCTCGCCAGCGGCACCGGCTCGAAGAGACCGCCCGTCACCGGAGGAGGCCCTTGAGGGCCGAACGGGTGTCGGCGATCTCATCGGGCGTGGCGCCGAACTCGACGGCCGCGAAATCGGTGACGCCCACCGCGGCGAGCGCTCCGACGCGCTCCTGCACCTCGTCGCGCGATCCGGTGATGGCGATGTCGGCGGGTCCGGCGGCACCCTCGCGGTCGAGCATGGCGCGGTAACTGGGCAGGGTGCCGTAGACCGCGAACACCTTGGCGGCGCGCTCGGCGGCGGCGGCCCGGTCGGAGGTCACGCAGACGGGCAGGGCCGCGATGATGCGCGGAGCAGGCCGACCGGCGGCATCGGCGGCGGCGGCGATCGTGGGCACGATGTGGGACGCGAGGGTGTCGGGCCCTGTGCACCACGTGAGGGTCCCGTCGCACAGCGTCCCGGCCACGCGCAGCATCTGCTCGCCCAATGCGGCCGCCACCACACCGAAGCCCGTCGAGCCCTTGGCGGCGATTCCGCCGTGCACCCGGTAGGTCTCCCCGTCGAAGTTCGCCGCCTCGCCCCGCGACAGCGGCATGAGGACCGAGAGGTACTCGCGAAGATGGCGAACGGGCTTCTCGAACGACATGCCCATCATGTTCTCGATGACGATGCGGTGGCTCAGCCCGATGCCGAGGGTGAACCGTCCACCGCTGGCCGCACTCACGGTGTGGCACTGCTGTGCGATGGCCATCGGATGGCGGGGATACGTGGGCACGACCGAGGTGCCCAGTTCGATGCGGGGCACTTCCCTGCCCGTGATGGCCAGCGCCGTCAGGGCGTCGTGGCCGAAGATGTTCGGCGCCCAGAACGAATCGAAACCGTCCTTCTCTGCCGCGGCCGCCTCGGCGACCACGTCGTCGATGGTCCCGTCGTTGACCGCCCCGCCGAAGATTCCGTGCTTCATCATGGGGCGACGGTATCAGGGGGCCGTCCCGCGCCCCCCGTTCAGGACAGGCTGACGAGCTCCAACCATTCGGCGCCGAAGTAGTCCACCTGACCGTCGGGCATGAGGAGCACCTTCGTCGGGGCGAGGCGCTCGACGAACTCGGTGTCGTGGCTCACCATGATGATGGTGCCCTTCCACCCCTCGAGGGCGGCGGCCACGGCCTCGCGGCTCTGCGGATCGAGGTTGTTGGTGGGCTCGTCGAGGAGAAGCACGTTGTTGCGTCCGACCATGAGCATGGCGAGGGCCAACTTCGTCTTCTCCCCACCCGACAGCGATCCCGACTCCTGGAACACCTTCTGTCCCTGGATGCCGAACATGCCGAGCAGTCCCCTCAGTTGGGTGTCTCCGAGCGGGGAGCCGGCGGGCAGTTCGCGGCGCATGTGCCAGATGAGCGACTCGCGCGGATCGAGGGTGTCGTGTTCCTGGGCGAAGTACCCGGTGGCGACCTTGTGTCCCCATTCGATGTCCCCGAGATCCGCATCCGACCGGCCCGCGAGGATGCGGAGCAGCGAGGTCTTTCCCGCCCCGTTGAGACCGAGCACGAGGAGGCGGTCACCTCGGCCGAGATCGAAGGTCACATCCTCGAACACCGGCGGCCCGCCGTAGCCCTTGCACATCGACGAGACCCGCACGACAGTCGCCCCCGACGCGGGCGGGTCGGGGAAACGCACGTTGAGGGCGCGCTCGCGCTTTCGCGTGGTCGTCCCCTCCGACTCGATGCGGGCGATGCGCTTCTCGATGCTGTGGGCCATCGTCGCCTTCGACGCCTTGGCCCCGAAGCGGTCCACCACCTCCTGCAGGCGCGCCACCTCCCGGGCCTGCATCGCGACCTTCTTCTCGCGGCGCGCCTCGTCCTCGGCCCGGGAACGCCTGTACTGGCTGTACGTGCCCCGGTACTCCACGACCTCGCCGACGTCGTCCTCGTCGGGACGATCGAGGTGGAGAACGCGGGTGATCGCCTCGTCGAGCAGCTCGAGGTCGTGGCTGATGACCAGGAGCGCTCCCCGATACGAGCGGAGGAAGTCGAGGAGCCAGTTCTTTGCGTCGACGTCGAGGTGGTTGGTCGGTTCGTCGAGGAGCAGCATGTCGCTGCCCGCGAAGAGGATGCGGGCCAGCTCCACGCGGCGCCTCTCCCCGCCCGACAGGACCCCGACGGCCAACTCAAGTCGCTCCGCCCGCAGTCCGAGCCCCGCCGCGATCGAGCGTGCCTCGCTCTCCGCCGACCAACCGCCCTTCATCGTGAACTCGTCCTGTGCCCGGGAATAGCGCGCCACCGCGCGCTCATGGGGATCGGCCTCCATCGCGAGGCGCAGCGACTCGAGCCGGGCGAGGTCGTCGTCGATGCCGCGCCCCGACAGGATGTGGGCGATCGCGGTTCGATCCTCGTGTCGGCTCGTCGCGCGCGGATCCTGGCTGAGGTAACCGAACGCGCCGGTGCGCACCACGCGTCCACCGGACGGATCGGCCTCGCCCCCGAGAACGCGGAACATCGACGTCTTCCCGGCGCCGTTGCGCCCGACGATTCCCACCTTGTCCCGGGCCATCACCGTGAACGTGGCACCATGCACCACGCTGCGCCCGCCGACCTCGACGACGAGGTCCTTCACCTGCAGCATCCTCAGCCCCCTGACGGCACCGAGGAGGACGACGACGAGGACGAAGTCGACGATGACGACGACGACGGCACCGTCGTGGCAGGAATCGCGCCGGGAGTGGCGGAGGAATCGTCGGTGAAGCGGGCCGAGAGGCAGTTTCCCGTTCCGGACGGAGCAGAACCCACCGCGGCCGCCACCGCGGCGGCGAGAGCCTCGCGCCCGGAGGCAGACGGATGGATGCCGTCGGAGGAAAGGACACCCGGACGACGCGAGATCGTCGCCCAGTCGAGGACAGCCACGCTCGGGCGCGACGAGGCCACCGCCCGGATGCGAGCCGCGACCTCGGTCATGGAGGACCGGTACACCGTCGGCGTGAGCAGAAGCACGGGGGCGGGCGCGAGCGCGTCGACGATCCAGGCCAGTTCCCTCTCGTAGGCGGCGGCGTCTCCGCCGTAGTTCGTCCCAAGGAAGACCACCGCGGCATCCCAACCCTCGCGCAGCCGGGCGTCGAGGACCCTGCGGCCGAAGACGATGCGACGGCTCGTCTCGGCCTCCACCGCGGTCCGCCAACCGAGCGGCACGAGCGCGGCGCACATCGCCCCGCCGTAACGCTTGGCCGTGGCGGCGAAGATCGAGTCTCCGATGACCAGCAGCTTGTTGCCCCTGGCCAGCGATCCGATGATCGGGCCCTCCATGGAGGACGCAACGGGGACGCTCGTGACGGAGCTCGCGCCCGGAATGCGCCCGAGTCCCTCCAGTGCGGGGGCATCCTCCGACGCGGCGGTCGCGGAACAGGCGGCGGCGCTCAGGGCGCCGACGATGACCAGAGCGGCGAGACGGGGGGTCGACATGACCCCGACAGGCTATTGCGTGCGGCGCGCCCCGCGCGTGCGGTCCGTGCGCAGTTCGTCGCGAATATCGGCGAGCAGCTGGTTGGTGGTGGGCGCGGATCCGTCGGCACCCGAATCGCGGAACCTGTTGTAGGCCTTGACCACCACGAACATCGCCGCCGACACGAGCACGAAGTTGATCGATGCGGTGATGAACGCCCCGAAGGGGATGTCGCTGCCGTTGACCGTCAGCACCTTCCTGCTGAAGTCGGGCTGCTGGCCGCCGAAAATCGCCCCGATGAGACCACCGAGGATGCCGGCCTGCTTGTCGGTCCCGGCGAGCGAGTCGACCACGGTCTTGAAGGTCGCACCCATGACGAAGGCCACGGCGAGGTCGACGACGCTGCCTCGGTTGATGAAACTGCGGAATTCGCCGAGGAGGCCGTTGCGACCCGCCTTGGTCACGGTGGAACCGAGCGTGGAGGCGAGTGCCGCCGGCGAGGACCGCTTGGCGACGGCGCGAGAACGAGACGGGCCAGACGCCACCGTCTTCTTCGTCACCGTCTTCTTCTTTGTCGCCGGCTTTCTCGTCGCCGGCTTCTTCGTCGCCGTCTTCTTCGTCGCCGTCTTCTTCTTTGTCGCCGCCATGGGGTCCTCCCTCGTCGTGATGCCATCCCCAGTGAAGCACGGTCGCCGCGCACCGCGGTGGACCGTCACCCCTCGCGGGCGACCTCCTCGAATGTGTCGACGCGGCGCAGGGCGGGAAAGGCCACCGTGTAGGCGGCGGCCACGACGAGGGTTGCCACACCACCCCCGATCACCGTCGCCGGCGTCCCCACGAGGCTCGACACCACGCCGGATTCGAACGCACCGAGTTCGTTCGAGGCTCCGATGAAGACGTTCTCCACCGCCATCACCCTGCCCCTCTTGTCGTCGGGGGTGACGAGCGGAACGAGTGAACTGCGGATGAAGACGCTGACCATGTCGGCCGCATTTGCCACCAGGACCGCGGCGAATGCCACCACGAACGAGCGCGTCGTGCCGAGAACGATGGTCCCGACACCGAACAGGGCCACGGCGACCAGCAGTGTCGGTCCCACCCGGCGCCGCACCGGGCGGGCGGCGAGCACGAGAGCCGAGATTCCCGCCCCGATGCCACCCGCAGCCCGCAGCCAGCCGTAGGCCACGTCGCCCACCCCGAGACGCTCCTCGGCGATCACCGGCAGGAGCGCGACGGCACCGCCGAACAACACGGCGAAGAGGTCGAGCGAGATCGCCGCCAACAACACAGGCGTGCGGCGGATGAAACGCAGACCCTCGAGCGCATGGCGCAGGGTCGGAGGGGGAGCCCCCGGCGCGTCGACGCGGCGCGGCACCGGGACACGGGCGAGGGCGGCCATGCCGAGGGCGATGAGGGCCGCGGAGGTGCCGTAGGCCAGGGCGGGATCGGCGGCGTAGAGAAAACCGCTCGTGGCAGGCCCGATGATCGCCGCCGCGGTCCACGCCGCGCTGTGCATGGCCACCACGCGGGGCAGTGCCCCCGATGGGGCGATCATGGCCGCCACCGGACGCAACGCGGGCGCCACGAACGCCCGCGACGTTCCGAACAGGACCGACACGAGGATCATGGGGGTCGCGGTGCGCGGATCACCGAGCGCGATGACGGTGAACAGGACCGCACACACGAGCTCGCCCGCCTGTGCCGTCAACGCCACGCGTTTGCGGGCCCAGCGATCGGCGACGGTCCCGGTGACGAACACGAGGAGCGCGGCCGGCAGGAATTCGGCGAGACCGACGAGTCCGATGCTCAGTTCGTCGCCCGTGATGTCGAAGACGTGCTTGACGAGCGCCGCGGCCTGCAACATGACCCCCGTCGTCAGCACGAAGGTGGAGAGCAGCAGAGCGCTGACGCCGGGAGCCTTGAGCACCTCCCGGGCCGGGGACTGCCCGGGGAGCGCGGTCATCGAGCGGTCCAGCCCCCGTCCACGACGATCTCCTGGCCGGTGACGAAGGTGGACGCGTCGCTGGCGAGGAACAGGATCGCCCCGTCCAGCTCGTGCTCGCGGCCCATGCGCGGAATCGGCGAGTTGCGCGCGATGAAGGCGCGTGACCCCTCGTCGGTGTCCATTCCCTCGGTCATCTCGCTGGGAAACCAGCCCGGACACAGCGTGTTCACCCGCACTCCGCGACGCGCCCACTGCAGGGCGAGTTCACGCGACAGGTTCACCACCGCCCCCTTGCTCGCGCAGTAATTGGCCTGCTTGATAGGGGCAGATCCCACGAGGCCGAGCACCGATGCGACATTGACGATCGATCCGCTCCCGGCCGCGGTCATGTGGCGCCCGGCCAACTTGGAGAGATGCCACACCGCGGTCGTGTTGATCTCGAGGACGCGGCGGAACTCGTCGAGTTCCTCGTCCTCGATCGCAACGCTGCTTCCCACACCGGCGTTGTTGACGAGGACGTCGATGCGTCCGAACGCTTCCATGGCCTCCTCGACGAGCGCCGCACGGTCATCCTCGACCGAGACGTCGCACCGAACGGCGATGCTGCGTTCCATCTCCGCGGACGCGGCCTCGAGACGGTCCATGCGCCGCGCCGCGAGCACCACCGAGGCACCCGCGGCATGCAGGACGCGGGCGAAACGGGCCCCGAGGCCCGACGAGGCGCCCGTGACGACGGCGACCCTTCCCTCGAGCGAGAAGATCTCCGCCGGGTTCGCCGGCGTCATCGGGTGCGCGCCGGGGGTTTGGTGAAGTGCGTGACGAAGTCGATCAGCAGGCGCGTCCCGAAGGCCGTCGCCCCGCGGTTGAGCCACCCATCGTCCCCCTCCGAATCCATCGGTCCGGCGATGTCGAGATGGGCCCACGGAATGCTCCCGACGAACTCGGAGAGGAAGAGCGAGGACGTGGTCACCCCCGCGTACGGACCACCGATGTTCTTCATGTCGGCGACGTTCGAGTCGAGCAACTTGCGGTAGTCGCGGTGGAGGGGAAGCTCCCACAGCAGTTCATCGGTGCGGACACTCGCCGCCCGCAGCTGCTCCACGACGCCCTCACTGTTGCCCACCACACCGGCGATCTTCTTGCCGAGCGCCGCGAGGCAGGCCCCGGTGAGCGTGGCGATGTCCACCATCGCGTCGGGCTTCTGCTCGGCCCCGAGCGACAGGCCGTCGGCGAGGATGAGCCGGCCCTCGGCATCGGTGTTGTGGATCTCGACGGTCTTGCCGTTGCGCATGGTGAGCACGTCCCCGAGCTTGAGCGCCGATCCCGAGGGCATGTTGTCGGTGCACATCAGGTACGCGGTCACGTGGGTGCGCACCTTCAGGTCGCGCAACGCGCCCATGGTGGCCAGCACCGCGGCCGCGCCACTCATGTCCATCTTCATCATGGCGTGCATGCCGTCGCTCGGCTTGAGCGAGATGCCGCCCGAGTCGTACATCACGCCCTTGCCCACGAGAACCACGCGACCCTTCGGCTCCCGGGGCGCCCACACGAGCTTCACCATGCGCGGGGGCTCGGTGCTGCCGGCGTTCACCCCGACGATGCCCCCGCAGCCCATCGCCGCCAGTTGGTCGCGGTTGTAGACGGTCGCCTCGAGACCCGACTCGGCGGCGAGCGCGGCGGCGCGCTCGGCGAAGAGGCGGGCGGTGAGATGGGACGGCGGGGTGTTGGCCAGGTCGCGGGCCAGGCACGTCGCCCTGGCGGTGACGGAACCGGCTGCCGCGCCGGCGCGCACCTGGGTGAGCTTCTCCCCCGCCACGAGCGTCACGTCGGTGAGCCGGGGGGCGGAGCCCGTGTCGTTCTTCAGGTCCGCCCAGCGATGGAGCGCGAGTGCCATACCCTCGACGACCGCCTTGGCGGACGTGCGCACGTCGCCCCGACCCGCGAGCGCAAGAGTTGTCGACACCGAATCGTGGCGCTGCGCCGCCCGCGCCGAGGCGGCCGCCGCGTTGCGCAGCAGTGCAGCGTCGACCTTCGCCGCCGGTCCGACTCCCACGAGAACGCGCACCGGGCCGGAGGTGGTCGTCGGGGGAAGCACGAGCGTCTGGGAGGCACCCGCCTCGAAACCGAGCGACGCGAGCGCCTCGCGCGACATGCCCGCCTCCCGGGGGACGGGTCCGTCGGATGTGACGGCGATGATGTGGGCACGGACCCTGGTGGGTGCCTTTTCTGCGGCGGTGAAAGTGGTGCGCATGTGCGCCACTCTACGAGAGTGCCCGCGCCCTCCCGAATGTCCCCGGAGAGCGACGCGCGGGCGAGCGCCGTCCGGTCAGAGTCCGCGCACGGGGCGGGACTCGCCCTCCTGCCAACGCGCCATCGTCCACAGCAGGTCCGACAGCCGGTTGAGGTACGGCACGACATAGGACGGCGGTGGCGCGGCCGAGTAGGCCTGTCTCTCGGCCCGGCGTACGGTCGTGCGGGCGAAGTCGAGCCATGCGGCGACGGGGTGCTCGCCGGGCACGACGAATTCGGTGGGGGGTTCGAACCTGGTGTCGAGGTCGTCGATGGTCGTCTCCAGACGATCCACCATCTCGGGGGTCACGCTGCTGCGGCCGGGCTCGAGCTTTCCCCGGTTGTCGGGGAGGGTGGCCAGCTCGGCCATGAGCACCCAGAGGTCGCGCATGATGGGCACGCAGATGGCGTCCACCTCGCTGCCCTTGCCCGCGGCGACTCTGGCCAGTCCGATCACCGATTGGGCCTCGTCCACGGCACCGTAGGCACGCGGCAGGGCCGAGTCCTTCGGGACCCTCCCGCCGTAGAAGAGGCCGGTCGTTCCGTCGTCGCCCTCACGGGTGTAGATCTTTGCGCGGGTCACGACGACGACTCTATTCCCGTTTCCCGCTTTGTAGCGTGGTGACTCCATGGCACGCCAGCCCTTCACCGAAGCCGTCCGCGAACGGGTCGTCGTCTTCGACGGGGCTTTCGGCACCTTCGTGCAGGACCTCGATCTCGGACCGGACGACTTCGGCGGGGCCTCCCTCGAGGGCTGCAACGAGATGCTCTGCGCCACCCGTCCCGACGTCATCGAGGCCATGCACCGGGCATTCTTCGATGCCGGCGTCGACGCCGTGGAGACCGCGAGTTTCGGCAGTTTCTCCACTGTGCTCGCCGAATACGGAATCCCGGAGCGCGCCCGAGAGCTCAACGTCTCGGCGGCCGCGATCGCACGCCGCGTGGCGGACGAGTACGAGCAACGCGATGGACGTCCCCGCTGGGTGGCGGGCAGCATCGGACCGGGTACGAAGCTCCCGAGCCTCGGCCACATCGGATTCGCCGAACTGCGCGAGGCCTACGTCGAGCAGGCCGAGGGACTCCTCGAGGGCGGGGTCGATCTGTTCCTCATCGAGACGTGCATGGACCTGCTGCAGGTGAAGGCCGCCATGCAGGCCTGTCGCACCGCGATGGCCACGGCGGGCCGGGAGGTTCCCATCCAGGTTCAGGTCACCATGGAGACGACCGGTCGCATGCTCGTGGGCACCGAGATCGGCGCCGCGTACGCGGCCATCGCCGCGATGCGACCCGACGTCATCGGCATCAACTGCGCCACCGGACCCGCCGAGATGCAGGAGCACCTTCGCTGGCTCGGCGAGCACTCCCTCATTCCGATCAGCGTCCTGCCCAATGCGGGACTGCCGAGCGTCGTCGACGGACGCACCCACTACGACCTCACTCCGTCCCAGCTCGCCGAGCACCACCTGCGCCACGTGACCGAGCTGGGCATCACCGTCGTCGGCGGGTGCTGCGGCACCACTCCCGAGCACCTGCGCGCGGTGGTCGAGGCGGTGCGCGACGCCGTCCCCGCCGTTCGCCGACCCGTCGACGAACCGAGCGTCACGTCCCTCTATTCCCCGGTCACTCTCGCCCAGGACAATTCGTTCCTCATCATCGGCGAGCGTACGAACGCCAACGGCTCGCGGGCCTTCCGCGACGCGATGCTGCGCGGCGACTGGGACTCGTGCCTGCGCATGGCCGCCGAACAGATCCGCGAGGGCTCCCACGTCCTCGACGTGTGCGTGGACTACGTCGGGCGGGATGGTCGGGACGACATGGCCGAGATCGCCTCGCGCTTCGCCACCCAGGCCAGTGCCCCCCTCGTCCTCGACTCCACCGAACCCCAGGTGATGGAGGCCGGCCTCGTGCGCATCGGCGGACGCTGCATCCTCAACTCGGCCAACCTCGAGGACGGGGAGGAACCGGGCAGCCGAATGGACCGCATCTTCTCCCTGGCGCGCGACTACGGCGCCGCCGTCGTGTGCCTGCTCATCGACGAGCGCGGCCAGGCCCGCGACGCGGAGTGGAAGATGGAGGTGGCCCACCGCCTTCACCGCATCGCCGTGGATCGCTACGGCCTGTCGGCCTCCGACCTCATCTTCGATCCGCTCACCTTCCCCCTCGGCACCGGAGAGGAGGACCTGCGCG
>JAULXU010000234.1:10681-11854 GCA_032118285.1 Ilumatobacteraceae bacterium | reverse complement strand
GAGGCCATCCGGCGCATCAAGACCGAGATACCCGGCGCCTGGACGGTGCTCGGACTCTCGAACGTCAGTTTTGGTCTCTCACCCGCGACCCGACAGGCCCTCAACAGCGTCTTCCTGCAGGAGGCCCGCGAGGCGGGTCTCGACGCGGCCATCGTGCACGCCTCCAAGATTCTCCCCCTCGCGCGCATGCCCGAGGAGCAGGTCGAGGTGTGCCTCGATCTCGTCCACGACCGTCGCCGTCCCGGTTACGACCCGCTCGAACGCCTGCTCGAGCTGTTCTCCGGGGTATCGGCCGCGGAGAAGGTGGTGGAGGACCGCAGCGGTTGGACGATCACCGAGATCCTCCGGCGCCACATCATCGACGGCGAGCAGGACGGCCTCGGCGACTCCCTCGACCGTGCACTCGCCGAGGGGAACGAGCCCCTCGACATCATCAACAACATCCTGCTCGACGGAATGCGCGAGGTGGGCGAGCTGTTCGGCTCGGGCCGGATGCAGCTGCCCTTCGTCCTCAAGAGTGCCGAGACCATGAAAGCCGCCGTCGCCCGGCTCGAGCCGCTCATGGACAGCGCGGGCGTCGCCTCATCGAAGGGCAAGCTCGTCCTCGCCACGGTCAAGGGCGACGTTCACGACATCGGAAAGAATCTCGTCGACATCATCTGCACGAACAACGGCTACGAGGTGCACAACATCGGCATCAAGGTGGAGATCGGCGCCATGCTCGCCAAGGTCGAGGAGGTGGGCGCGGACGCGCTCGGCATGAGCGGTCTCCTCGTGAAGAGCACCGTGATCATGGGTGAGAACCTCGCCGAGATGCGACGGCGCGGCATGTCCCACGTCCCGGTCCTGCTCGGTGGCGCCGCCCTGACCCGCACATACGTGGAGAAGGACCTGCGAGAGCAGCACGATGGCCGCGTCTTCTACGGCAAGGACGCCTTCGAGGGGCTCGCCACGCTCGATCGGCTCATGGAGATCAAGCGCACCGGCGAGGACGACCCCGCCTTCGGGCGCGTGCCCTCCACGCGACGAATCCCGCGCCCGGAGAGAGCCGACATCGACCCGTCCACCATCCCCGTCCGCTCGCCCGAGGTGGAGACGGACAACCGTGTCTTCGTGCCGCCGTTCCTCGGGACACGGGTGGTCAAGGGCATCGGAATCGACGAGATCGCCGCC
>JAULXU010000234.1:10087-10671 GCA_032118285.1 Ilumatobacteraceae bacterium | reverse complement strand
GCAACTGGCCCTCGCCAGGGCCTCCGGCGTCCTCGTGCCCCAGCTCGTCTACGGCTACTTCTGCGTGAATTCCGACGGCCAGGACCTCGTCGTGTGGACCGACGAGACGCGCACCGTGGAGCGCACCCGGTTCTCGTTCCCGCGCCAGAAGACGGAACCGTGGTTGTGCATCGCCGACTTCTTCCGGCCACTCTCCTCCGGCGAGCCCGACTACGCGTCTTTCCACATCGTGTCGATGGGTGCCACGGTGAGCGAGCAGACCGCGGAGCTCTACGCCCAGAACAGGTACCAGGACTATCTCGTGCTCCACGGCATCGGCGCGACCGTGGCGCTGACCCACGCGCACGTGGACCACAGCGGGTACCTGCCCGCGCTTTACCGTCAGGGCTACCGCGGGCCGGTGTACTGCAGCGCCGCGACGCTCGATCTGTGCAAGGTGCTGCTGCCGGACGCGGGTTATTTGCAAGAAGAAGATGCGCGTTACGCCAATCGCAAGCACTTCAGCCGCCACAGCCCCGCGGAGCCGCTGTTCACCGAGGACGATGCGCGCAGCGTGCTGAAACAGTTCCGCGTGGTGGAAACGG
>JAULXU010000234.1:3264-10077 GCA_032118285.1 Ilumatobacteraceae bacterium | reverse complement strand
GTCGACGAGGACGGACCGAGTCTCGCGGGCCTTTTCCGTCAGCAGTACCGCGGCGGTCGATACTCGTGGGGATACCCCGCATGTCCCGATCTCGAGGACAACGCCCGGGTTGCCGATCTCCTCGAAGCCGGCCGCCTCGGCATCGAGGTCAACGAGGACACGGGGTGGCAGTACCAGCCCGAACAGACGACCTCGGCGATCATCTGCCACCACCCCCGCGCCAAGTACTTCGTCGCCCGCGACTGATCCTCGGCCGGGTCGCGGCGACTCAGTGGGGCTGGGCCGCCTCCCAGGTGGCCGACAACGCGGCGTAGCGTCCCCCGAGCGCAACGAGTTCGGAATGGGTGCCCATCTCGGCGATCCGGCCGTCGTCGACGACGGCGATCGCGTCGGCGCGACGAACGGTCGAGAGCCGGTGCGCCACGACGATCACCGAACGGCCCTCCATCAGACGCTCGAGGGCCGACTCCACGAGCATCTCGGTGCCGGGATCGAGATTCGATGTTGCCTCGTCGAGCACGAGCACGGCGGGATCGACCATGGCCGCGCGCGCCAGGGCCACGAGCTGGCGTTCCCCCGCGGACAGGCGCGAGCCCCGCTCGCGCACCTGGGTGTCGAGCCCCTCGGGGAGCGCCTCGAACCTCTCGCGCAAGCCGAGAGTCCCGAGCGCACGACGGATGGCGTCGTCATCGGCCGTCGGATCGGCGATTCGCAGATTGTCCCGGATGGACCCGTCGAAGAGGAAGCCCTCCTGGGGGATCACGACGATCCGGTCGCGAAGCGACGTCATCGTGGACCGCCGCAGGTCGACGCCCCCGTAGGACACCGCGCCCGAGACGGGATCGTAGAGACGGGCCATGAGCTTGGCCAAGGTCGACTTGCCCGCTCCCGTCGGCCCGACGAGGGCCAGTTTGGTCCCGGCCGGCAGGACGAGCGACACGTCCTCGAGTGCCGGTCGCACCGCCCCCTCGTAGGAGAAGGTCACGGCGTCCACCACCATGTCGCCCACGGTCGGCAGGTCGACGGCATCCGGCGCCTCGGCCACCGACGGCACCTCGTCGAGGATGCGGAACAACTTGTGCAGGGAGGCCGCGGCCGACTGCAGCGTGTTGTAGAGCTGCGAGAGCTGTTGCACGGGGTCGAACAGGGTCGCGAGAAGGAGGATGAAGGCCACGACGGTGCCGAGACTCACGCTTCCCCGGTGCACCAGCCATCCTCCGAGACCCACCATCATCGCGGTGGCGGCGATACCCGCGAACTCGATGAGGCCGAAATACCACGTGCTCACCTTCACGCTGTGGACGTGGCTGCGGAAGAGGGCGCGATTCGACTCCTCGAAGCGACGGATCTGCTCGTCCTCGCGGGCATAGGCCTGAATGACCCTCACGCCCGTGATGCCCTCCTGCAGCGCGGACAGGTTCGCCCCCACGCGCTCGCGCACCTCGAGGTAGGCCTTGCTCGAATCGCGCTGGAACTTCACCGAGGCGGCAATGAGGAACGGAAAGACGAGGAGCGTGATGATGGTGAGTTGCCACGAGAGCGCCAGCAGGACGAAGAACGCCAGGAACAACAGCAGGAACGCCGAGAGGAACTGCATGAGTCCCCACTGCACGAGCTCCGCCATCGACTCGATGTCCGCGGTCATTCGTGCCACGAGCACACCCGCCTTCTCCCGGTCGTAGAAGGCCATCGACTGGCGCTGGAGATGGTCGAAGACCCGCACGCGCAGCATGCGCAGGAATCCCTCGCCGGCCTTGTTGAGCGTGACGTACTGCAGCCGACCGACGACGTAGGCCGTGGCCACGACCGCCACGTAGGCCGCCACCGCGATGTTGAGCGCGCCGGTGTCCTGGGGGCGGATTCCCTGGTCGATGCCCCGTCGCACGAGGAGGGGTCCCGCCAGCGCGCACAGGGTCGTGATGACCACGAGACCCATCGCCGCGGCCGCGGTGCGACGGAATTCTCCCGCCATCCTCAGGCTGCGCCCGAGGACCACTCGGGTCTGGGCCCGGTCGAGCTTGTCCTCGTCGGCGACACCCAGCGCTAGGCCACCGCCTCCTCCACCGCCGCGTCCCCCTCCACCGGCCATGTCAGTCCTCCGTCCTTCCCGCGAACGCCGCCAGCACCGAGCGGTACGTCTCATTCGTCTCCAGCAGGTCCCTGTGCGACCCGGTCGCGGCCACACGGCCGCCGGCGAGCAGCACCACCCGGTCGGCGAGCTCGATCGTGGCGGGTCGGTGCGCGATGACGATGGTCGTGCGTCCGCGCATCACGGTGGCCAGCGCGTCGCGGATCTCGGTCTCCTTCGTCGGGTCGACCGCCGAGGTGGCGTCGTCGAGCACGAGCACGCGGGGGTCCGCCACGATGGCCCGGGCAATGGCGATGCGCTGGCGCTGACCGCCCGACAGCGAGTACCCGCGTTCACCCAGCGGCGTGTCGTATCCGTCCGGTAGCCGGGTGATGAACTCGTGCGCCCCGGCGAGCCGGGCGGCGCGTTCCACCACGGTGGACTCGATGCCGGGTTTTGCGAAAGCGATGTTGGCAGACACCGTGTCGTTGAACAGGAGCGTGTCCTCGAACACCACCCCGACCGCGCGACGCAGATCGGCCAGACGCAGGTCGCGCACGTCCACCCCGTCGAGCACAACCGCACCCTTCTCGGGATCGTAGAACCGCAGCAACAGACGTGCGAGGGTCGACTTTCCCGAGCCCGTGGCACCCACCACGGCGACCGACTCACCGGGCTCGATCACCAGCTCGAACCCGTCGAGCACGACCGGATCCCCGGGTTCGGTGCCGTAGCGGAAGCGCACCGAGTCGAAACGCACGGCCCCCACCGGTCGGGCGAGGTCCGGGGCGGGCAGCGGGACGGGCTTCGGAGGGTCGGCGATGCGGGGAACCTCCGAGAGAATCTCGTTCACGCGCATGAGTGCGGCCGCGGCGCGCTGGGCGAGGGCGACGGTCATGCCGATGTTGCGCATGGGCCACACGAGCATCGTGAGATACGTGTTGAAGGCCACGAGGCCGCCGAGGGTCATCTCGCCCGAGATGACCCGGTGCCCCCCGAGTCCGAGCACGGCGACGAGGCCGAGCGAGGGCAGCAGGTCGATCGCCGGCAGGAAGCGGGACCTGATGCGAGCCGCCTCCATGGACGCCGTGCGGATGTCGTCGGCCTCGCGGGCGAGGCGGGCGCGCTGCACGTCCTCTGCCCCGAAACCCTTCACGACCCGCACGCCCGACACCGACTCCTCCACGACGTTGGCGAGCTGGGCCTGCTCCTGTTGCACCCTCATGACGGCCGGGTGGATGCGCGAGGAGAAGGTTCGCGCCGAGACGTTGATGAACGGAAGCGGAGCGAGCGCCACGAGCGCCAACTGCCAGTCGGAGAACATGAGGATGACGACGACGCCGAGCACCATCGTCATCTGGGACACGAAGATGGGGATGTTCACCACGAATCCCTGCACCTGGAGCATGTCGCTCGATGCGCGACTCATGAGCTGCCCGGTTTGGGCCCGGTCGTGGAAACCCACGTGGAGTCCCTGGATGCGGGCGAAGAGCCGCTCGCGCAGCACGGTCTCGGTGAGCCGGCTCTCGCGGAAGGCGATGAACCGTCGCCATCCGGCGAACACGCCGGCGATGACGGCGGCCGCGAAGATCAGCGACGACCAGTAGAGAAGGGACCCACCCCGTTCGATGCCGCGGTCGATCGCCAGGCGCGTGAGCTGGGGCACGGCCACCTTGCCGAGCGTCCAGAACAGCCCGATGGACGCGCCGAACAACAGGGCCCTGCGCTGCGCCGAGAGAGTCGTGGCGAGCAGGCGCCACCCGTCCCCGGTTGCCGGTCGCTCCGTTCCCCCCGTGTCTCCCCCCGCCATGGTCACCCCTGCGCCGAGGGTGCCAGCACCCTCACCGCCTCCTCATGGCTCAGTTCCGGGTCGAGCGGGAGGATCGCCAGGGACGACGTGGTGACACCGTTGTCGAAGTACCGGCGGATCCGGTCACGGCAGTGCTCGGGGGACCCGTGCACGACCAGGTCGTCCACCACCTCGTCGGGGATGGCGGCGAGTGCAGCCTTGCGGTCGCCCGCCTTCCACGCGTCCCACATGCCCCGCAGTTCGTCCCCGCGACCGAGCCAGGCATGGAAGGCGGCATAGACGGGCACGTTGAGGTAGGCGGCGATGGCGAACCGGGCGGCGTTGCGCACCACTTCGGTGTTCTCGGACGGGCACACGAAGATGCGCGCGACGATCTCCTTCGGGACGCCACCGGCCGCCTCGTGCACCACGCCGGCCACGCGCACGACGTCGTCCGGGCTCAGCCAATTGATGATGGCCCCGTCGGCCTCCCGAGCGGCGAGGCGAAGCATGCCCTCGCGCAGGGCCGCCACGAGGATGCTCGGCTTCACCTCCGGCCTGATACCCAGCTTGAAGCCGTCCACCGTGAAGGTGTCGTATGCGCGGGCGACCTTTTCTCCGCCGAGGGCGTCGTTGAGGAACCGGACGATGTCCCGCACCTTCTTGTAGGGCTCGTCGAACGGGATGCCGTTCCACTTGTGGACGATGACGTTGGACGACGACCCGATGCCGATCGCGACACGTCCCGGCGCCGCATCGGCCAGGGTCGCCGCCGACTGGGCGAAGCAGGCGGGACTGCGCGTGTAGGCGGGAACGATGGCGGTGCCGAGGCGCAGCCTGGGCTCCCATGCCGCGGCGAGGGCGAGAGGTGTGAACGCATCGGCTCCGTCTGCCTCGGCCGACCAGATGTCGGTGTAGCCGAGGTCGGCGAGTTCCACGATGCGGTCGCGCTGGGCGTGCAGATGTCCCGGCAGGGGAACAGTCATCCCCGGTCGCACCGGCATCGAGTGGTTCCTCGTCGAACCGTATGCACCCATGTCCTACCCCCTGTGTATCCGCGCGATGCAGCTCTGACTGGCGGTGGCCAGCAGCGTCCCGTCCTCGGCGAACATGTGAACGAGACCGTGTCCGAATCCCCGCGCGACGGCGTGGATCTGGATGTCGAGGAGCACCCAGGTCGTGGGCACCAGACTGACGACGCGCAGGGTGTTGTCGAGCGAGTTTCCGCCACCGAAGATGCCGAGTGCCTGCCCCACTCCCCGCGGGACGAAATCCCCGAGCACGCCGAGTGTGGCCGCATCGACACCCTCGATCACATCGGGGATGCGCGCCCACATCACGGTTCGCCCGTCACCCAGAGTCCCGTCCAGGTCCTCGGGCGGCCGTCCCTTGACGATGCGCTCGCTCATCGCGTCGTGGATGGTCTCGCCACCCGCGTGGCGATGTCGCCACTCTGGATAATCCTCCGGTCGCCCCGCCTCCGGCGCCGCGACGAACCGGCCCGAATGGGGGAAGTCCCGGTCCCCGAGCGCGGCATTGACGGCGATGATCTCGCGCTCACCGACGTGTCCGATGACGCGTGCCTGGGTGATGGCGTTGCCCTCGACCGACACCGTCACGTCGACGTCCATCACCTCTCCGGGCCGGGCGTAGCTGAGGTACTGCGCGGTCGTCCACACCACGTCGCGACCGGTCGTTCCCTCGAGCGCGGCGATGGCGGCCCCCAGTGCGCTGCCGCCGTAGAGAAATCCGCCCCCTGTGCACAGGCGGGGGACCACGGGGAGGTGCCAACGGAACGGGTTGTGTGTCTCTCTCAGCCCGAGGAACGTCCTGCTGTCCATTGCCCGACCGACACTACTTGCGCGTCCCGGAGGCGCCGCGACCCGGGCGCGCCGGCGGGGTCACGCCAACACGGCCCGGGCGACGAGGTCGGTGCCGAAGGCGGTGAGGATGGCCAGGTACATCAGACCCGTGGCGGCCATGACGGCCGAATAGCTGCGCTCGCGCAGTGCGAGGAGGGTCACCTCGGTCAGTGCCACTGTCGTCACCGCACATGCCACCCAGAACCACCCGAGCGTTCCGTTCCATCCATCGTCCACCGCGCCGGTGAACACGCTGACCATGCCCGTGGGCACGAGGAGCACGGCGATCTCGAGAGGGGTGACGAGACGCAGGGTGCGCACCAACTCGACGAGGATCGACCTCGGCAGTCCTGGCTGGACGAGGTACCAGTGGCCGAGCAACATCGCGTCGCTCACTGCCCCGAGAAAGACCATTCCCACGAGGATGCGCACGAGGCCGAGTGTCGTGTCGCCCGCTCCGTCGGCGGCGGCCACCCCCCCGGCGACCAGACCCGCGAGCGCCACGACTGCGGGGACGAGGTCCCACACCGGGCGTCTCCGTCCCAGGGTGGCGAGGGTCGCCACGACGAAGAGGATTCCGGCCGCCTCCCGCACGGGGACGGTCTCGGTGGCGAGGCCCGCGGCTGTCCCGCCTGCGGCGAGCACCGCGGCAGTGCCCCGGAGGAGCCATCCGTAACCCGCCCCGATGGTGTGCCGGCGCGTCGTGAACCACAGGAAGAGCATCGTCCCCGCGGCCCACTGCAGCAGGACGGTCGCGGCATCGAGGCGTATCACGACCCGCCACCGTATCGGAGACGACGTCGAGGGCTCAGGAGTCCACGACGACGAGGTCGTGGTCGGCCGTGTTGAGGGCGCGCGGTCCCGACTCGGTGGCCACGACGATGTCCTCGAGACGCATTCCCCATCGACCCGGGATGTAGATGCCCGGCTCGACGCTGAAGGCGTGCCCCGGTTGCAGGGCAGATGTGTTGCCAGCCACCATGTAGGGGTCCTCGTGCTCGTCCATGCCGATGCCGTGTCCGGTCCGGTGCACGAACCATTCCCCGTAGCCGGCCGCGGCGATGCGCGACCGGGCGGCGGCGTCCACCGACTCG
>JAULXU010000234.1:0-3254 GCA_032118285.1 Ilumatobacteraceae bacterium | reverse complement strand
TGTTGCCGCCTTGCCGGCTTGCTGCGCGTTCGCGAACGCTAGGCCTGGCTCATGTGCGGCCTGCTGGGCATCCTTTAGAACGCGGTATGCGGCGGCGACGTCCTCGGGAATGGGACCGGTGTGCACGCAGCGCGTGATGTCGCTGCAGTAGCCGGCCATTGTGCCGCCGAAATCGCACAGAACGATCTCATTGCGGCCGATGACGCGGTCCCCGGGATGATGGTGGGGACTGGCGGCGTTCTCGCCGGCGGCCACGATGGCGAAGTTCACCTTGTCGTGGCCCTCGGCGATGAGACGCCCCGAGATGTCGGCGGACACCTCGGCCTCTGTGCGCCCGACGAGCGGGATGAGGCCCGACTGCAGCTGCAGGGCCACACGATCGGCCGCGGCGGCCGCCGCGGCCAGGGCGTCGACCTCGGCATCGTCCTTGCGGGCGCGCAGGCTCTCCATCACCGCGGTCGCGCGCACCCAGCGGGTGCCCGGTCGCACCGCGACGAGGTCGACGAGGAAGCGCGCCCACATCTGGTCGCCGACGGCGACGATCGCGGCGGGACCGAGCAGGCGGTCCGCGAGCGCGATCGGGTCGTCCGTCTCGTCCCAGGGCACGATCGAGAACACCCCGGGCAACGGGCTCACGCGCTGCACCTCGAGACGCGGAATGACGAGCGAGGTCTCGCCCTCGGCGGGCACGACGAGAAGCGTCAGCCTCTCGAGAGGCATGGCGTCGTAGCCGACCAGGTAGGGCAGGTCGCGCCCCACCGAGACGATCAGCGCGTCCACACCAGCCGCGGTCATGGCACGGCGCGCCGCCCCGAGACGGGCGGCGTGCAGGACCGCGTCGGGGGCCCTCATCGCCTCGCCCCGAGCAGGACGGGGACGGCCGCCTCGGCCGCCTCGCGGGCGTGATAACTGGACCGCGTCAGCGGACTCGACTCGACGTGCGAGAGCCCCATGGCCTCTCCCTTCTCCTTGTACCCAGCGAACACGTCCGGTTCCACCCAGCGGGCCACCGGAAGGTGGTGCGTCGTGGGCCGGAGGTACTGACCGATCGTGGCGATGTCGACCCCCACCGCGGCCAGGTCGCGAAGCGTCGCCAGCACTTCGTCATCGGACTCGCCGAGTCCGACCATCATCCCCGACTTGACGACGAGTCCCGCCGCCTTGGCGCGCGCCAGCACGGAGAGCGACCTCGCATAGCGCGCCGACGGACGCACGGCGCGTTGCAATCGCAGCACGGTCTCGATGTTGTGGTTGAGAACGTCGGGTCGCGCCGCCAGGACCAGGTCGAGCGACTCCGACCCGCGCGCATCGGAGATCAGGGTCTCGACGCGCGTGCCGGGCGAGGCGGCGCGGATGGCTTCCACGCAGGCCGCGACATGGGCCATGCCGTCGTCGGGGAGGTCGTCGCGGGCCACCATCGTGAGCACGGCGTGGGCGAGTCCCATCGAGGCCACCGCTTCGGCGACCCGTCGCGGCTCGTCGGGGTCCGGGGCACCGGGTCTGCGCGTGTCCACGAGGCAGAATCCGCACGCCCGGGTGCACCTCTCCCCGAGCACCATGAACGTGGCGGTGCCCTGGCTCCAGCACTCCGACAGGTTCGGGCATCCCGCCTCCTCGCAGACCGTCACGAGACCGTGGTCCCGCAGGGTCTTTCGAAGCGACAGCACCTCGTCACCGTGGCGCAGCCGGGGGCGCAGCCAGTCGGGCTTGCGTTCGTCGAGGGGCAGGGCATCGGAGACCCCGGCGCGCGCCAGCCGACCGAGCATGCGCACGGGTGCACCGGGACCCTCCCCGCGCGAGAAGGCCGAGAGGTCCTCGGGCATCTCGAACCAGGTGGCGTCGCCACGGTCGAGACCCGGACCCCACTCGCGTGCAGCGCGCGCGGCGACAACGTCGACCACGCGACGCATGTCGACGGCCACGCCCTCCTCGGCCAGCGACGTGACCGGAAGTTCGGCGATGCCGCAGGGCACGATGTGATCGCGCATGAACGCCATGTCGGGATCGACGTTGAGGGCGAAACCGTGCATCGTGCGGCCGCGACCCACGCGCACACCGATGGCACAGATCTTGCGGGGATTCGGTCCGTCGGGGTCGACCCACACCCCGGGGTAACCCTCCAGCCGACCTGCTCCGGGTAGACCGAGGTCGGAGAGCGAGTCGATGACCACCTGCTCGACACCGCGCACGTGCGCGACGGGATCGGCGGGTCCGGCCGCGCCGCGCGCGGGATCGAGCACGACGAGCGGATAACCGACGAGTTGACCCGGGCCGTGGTAGGTGACGTCACCACCGCGGGACACCGCCACCAGGTCCGCCCCGACCGATGAGGGATCGCACAGCAGATTCCGCTCCAGGTCGGCCGACGGGCCGTGGGTGAAGACATGGTCGTGTTCGAGGAGCAGCAGATGGCTCCCGCGTCCGGAGGCGAACACGGCTTCCTGCACCGCGAGGGCCTCCCGGTAGGGCACGCGGCCGAGCCAGCGCACCGACAGGACGCGGGTCGCGTCGTCGCCCGTCACCGCTGGTTCACCTCCCGACCTCCTCAGACCTCGGACGACCAGTCCCGCGTCTCGAGGATCTCCTTGACCCTCACGAGAAAGGCCGCCGCGTAGGCACCGTCGAAGGCGCGGTGGTCCCATGACATGGCCAGGTTGCCCACCGGATGGATGGCGATGCTGTCCCCCGTGCCCTCGATGACCACGGGTCGCTTGCGTACCGCGTCGGTGGACAGGATCGCCACCTGGGGCTGGTTGATGATCGGCATGGTCAGCACCGATCCGGCCGAGCCGTTGTTCGAGATTGTGAACGTGCCGCCCTGGATCTCCGCCGGCGCCAGCTGCTTGTTGCGAGCCCGGTCGGCGAGATCGCGGATCTCGCGCGCGATCGCGCGGAGCCGTTTCGTCTCGGCGTCGCGCACCACCGGGGCGAGGAGGCCGTTGCCGTCGAGGTCCACGGCGATGCCGAGGTCGACGTAGCGATGCACGATGAGTTCGTCGCCCGCCACCGACGCGTTGAGGTGCGGGAACTCAACGAGTGCGTCCACCACGGCGCGGGAGACGAAGGGCAGGTAGGTGAGCCCGAATCCTTCGGCGGCGCGGAACTCCTCCCGGACGCGGGACCGCACCGTCTCGACGTTGGCGAAGTCCACCTCGACGACGCTGAACGAGTGCGGGCTCGTGGCCAGGCTCGCCACCATGTGAGCGCCGGTGGCACGGCGGATGTTCGACAGCCTCACCACCTCGTCGCGGGCT
>JAULXU010000233.1:0-1554 GCA_032118285.1 Ilumatobacteraceae bacterium | reverse complement strand
CGTCTTGTCTATCGCAGTGGACGCAGGACGGGTCAGGGCCGGCGCGGGCCGGGCTCCCAGCGCGCGGCCGAGTCGAGTTCGGGGCCGAGCAGATGCGCACCGAACTCGGCGAACCATTCGACGTCGCCGGAGGAATAGAAGGTGTGCGTGCCCTCGCGGCCCGTGGGCGCGCGCAGACCCCGCTCGTCGAGCAGACGCACCATCTCGCGAGCGGTCTCGTCGGCACTGGAGACGAGCACGACACCCGGACCCATGACCTTCGAGATCACCCCGGCGAGGAACGGATAGTGGGTGCAACCGAGAAGAAGAGCGTCGATGTCGGCCGCAACCACGGGCGCCAGCAGGCGCTCGGCGAGGAGGGTGACCTCCTCCCCCGCGGTCTGTCCGCGTTCCACGAACTCGACGAATCCGGGACACGCCGATGCCACGAGACCGAGTCCGGGATCCGCCGCGGCGATGGCCCGTTGGTAGGCCCCCGACGAGATCGTGCCCACCGTTCCGATGACCCCGGCCCGCCGGCTGCGCGAAGCCGCCGCCAGGGCGCGCGCGCCGGGATCGACGACACTCACCACCGGCACCGGCATCTCGCGGGCGATCTCGTCGTGGGCGGCGGCAGAGGCCGTGTTGCAGGCGATGACGATGGCCTTCACGTCGTGTTCGTCGACGAGACTGTGGGCCAACTCACGCGCGTAGTGACGCACCTCGTCGGCCGGCTTGGATCCATAGGGGTATCGACCCGTGTCGCCGATGTAGACGAGGTCCTCGTCGGGCAGGAGGTCGATGACGGCGCGGGCCACCGTGAGGCCGCCGAAACCCGAGTCGAACATGCCGATGGGACGTGGGTCGGCCGCGGACATGGGTCAAGGCTAGGCGCGGACGACGGTCTGAAACGGCGAGGGAGCCGGAGCCGCAACCCGCGGCCGGCTCAGAAGTAGATGATCTTCTCGGCGTTGGCTTCGGCGGTGTCGAGATCGTCGGTGTAGGCACCGGTGGAGAGGTACTTCCAGCCGCCGTCGCAGACGATGAAGACGATGGTTCCCTCGTCGATCTCGGAGGCCACCTTCACGGCGCCGGCGAGCGACGCACCCGAGGAGATGCCGGCGAAGATGCCGCACTCCTGCACGAGGCGGCGCGTCCACTCGAGGGACTCGCGGGGACGCACGATGCGCTTGCGGTCGAGCAGTTCGCGCCCGTGCCAGTTGTCGAACACCGGCGGGATGTATCCGTCGTCGAGGTTGCGCAGGCCCTCCACGCGCTCACCGAGGGGAGGCTCGACAGCGACGATCTTGACGTCGGGATTCTTCTCCTTGAGGAAGCGTCCCACGCCCATGAGGGTCCCCGACGTGCCGAGGCCGGCCACGAAGTGGGTGACGTCCGGGCAGTCTCGCCAGATCTCGGGGCCGGTTCCCTCGTAGTGGGCGCGCGGGTTGGCGTCGTTGGCGTACTGGTAGAGGAAGCACCACTCGGGGTGCTCGGCGGCGAGATCCTGGGCGCGACGCACCGCACCGTTCGAGCCCTCCTCGCCGGGGGTGAGGATGATGTCGGCGCCGAACA
>JAULXU010000232.1:0-1768 GCA_032118285.1 Ilumatobacteraceae bacterium | reverse complement strand
CACGATGCCTGCGCCCGCCGCCGGCGACAGGCCGACCGTGGCCAGCATCGGCAGCACGATCATCGAGACCATGATGACCGCGCCGAGGCCGGTCAGGCTCGTGAACAGCAGGGCCACCAGCAGCAGCGCGAAGATGCCCACCGCCAGCGGGTCGGCGCCGACGAGTTCGGCGCCCTGCTTGACGAGGTTCTCGGCCACGCCCGCCCGCTGCATCACGAACGACAGTGTCCCGCCGAAGAATGTGACGATCATCGCCTGGTGCAGCATGACCGCCCCGTCGGACACCACGCCGCCGAGCACGTCCTGGAAGGTCACCGCGTCCGACAGCAGCACGGCCCCGCTCGCGATCGCGATGCCCATCACCGGCAGCACCAGCAGCGCAGGCAGGGTGCGCGTCACCATCGCGGCTGCGCCGACGAGGAACAACAGCAGGACCAGCAGCCCGAGCAACATGGGCGGACAAGCTACGCCGGGGGGAACCGGGGGCAATGGCGCTGGGGCGGTTGCCTCACTTCCCTGTCAAACGCCAGTCTCACGCTGCGTCGCTCCGACGTGTGCTGCTGGGAGGTGCCGGGGCACGAACCATCCCCCCGTACCAAGGCAAGGTTGCTCGTCCTGGTCCGGTGCCGATTCCATGAACTCGATCTCCTTGTGGGACCACGGTCGCGTCAACCGTTAGTCCACGCCGGCCAACCCCGTCGAGGAGGAATCGAATGCACCTGCCTGCTGTCCGCCCGCGCATCCGTGTCGAGGACCGTTTCTCGTGGGGCCGTCTCGCATGCACCCTCGGCGCCGTCTTGTGTTTGGTGGCCTCTGCAAGTGCGCAGTCAAACGTCCGTGCGTGGTACGCGCAGGGGCAGGTGTTCGTGGTCTGGCAGGTCGACGCGACGTTGCCGCTCACCTACGACGTCCACCGTTCCGCCTCGCCGGTCACCAGTACGTCCCAAGGGGTCCTGGCCGGGCGCGTGTTCGAGCCCGAGTGGCAGGGACTGCGACTCAAGCTGGTCAAGAGCAGTGCCACCTGGCGGGTGCCGACCGCAAACGGTGGGACCTACCAGCTGGCAGCAAACGAGGGCCTCTTCGTGCACACGCCGCGTGCCGGCGGAACGGAGTACTTCTCCGTGGTCCGCAACGGGACGACCTCGGTGTCCGGCACCAACCGCACAGCCGCACCAGTGTCGTACGGTTTCGACCCGGTGAATGAGCCCATCGCGTGCCACCTGCAAGTTGCCGACGTGACCTCGCGCGGCTACCCGTTCCGAACCTATGCGATGTGGGTGGACGGCGACGACGTCGCAGCCAACGCCCGGCCCGACTTCCCCCTGATGGCGAACTCGGCCAAGCGCGGTGCCCCGCACGTGTTCACGGTCTTCGAGCCCAAGGCTGGTTTGCCACCCGGTCCGTTGCCGGCCGTGGTCTGCCTGCACGGCGGTGGTCCCGCAGGCAGCCACTGGTCGTGGGCGCCCGAGTCGGTGCACTACGCCAACAATGATGCGACACCGACCGTGGGTTTGACCGTGGCCATGGACGACCGCCTGTTCCTCGCGTCGAGCGGTGTCGTCAACGTGGACCGGCCGACGAACTGGTTCGGCTGGCACCCGGGTCTGGACCCCCTCACGGCAGCGCCGGCACCCAGCACTGCCGTGGTCGTGCCGTACACGTTGCGGCGGCTCATGTGGACGATCGACTGGCTGCAGACGCGTTCGCAGTACGACATCGACCGCACGCGTACGGCGGTGGCGGGCGAGTCCATGGGCGGCGCCGGCAC
>JAULXU010000231.1:0-8219 GCA_032118285.1 Ilumatobacteraceae bacterium | reverse complement strand
CGACCTCGGCCGCGAGGATGTCGTAGCTGAATTCGACGCCGATGTCGCTCGTCCGCTGCGCCTCGTCGATGGTCACGACCCCGTCGACGACGATCGTGGTCCAGGCCCACTCGTCATCACCCTCGACGGTGAGGGTGAGGGTCGCGGATTCCCCCGGCGCGAGGAAGATCTCCTCGGGAGACACCGAACAGCCGGTGATCGAGACGTAGCTCTGTGCAGCGGCGGGAGCGGCGAGGAACATCGATGCCGCAGCGGCGATGAGGAGCGGGGCGAGAAGGTGACTTCGATGCATCTGTGTGATCCTTTCGCCGGACACGCCAGGGCGACACTAACAGTGCGGATCGAGGCGATCCGCCGCCGGCACGACTCCGATGCCCGGTCCGCGCGGCGAGAGGCGACCGTCGGACAGCACGAAGGGCTCGGTGAGATCCCGGACGAAATAGCGCGACGATGCGGAGAGATCGGCGGGCAGTGAGAACGCGGGGTGAGTGGCCAGAGCCAGTGCACCCGCACGACCGATCCCGGTCTCGAGCATTCCCCCCACCCATGCGTCGACACCGGCATCGCGGCAGATGCCGACCATTCCGAGAGCGACGACGAAACCGCCGACACGGGCCGGTTTGATGTTCACCGCCGTGCACGCCCCCGCGTCGAGTGCGCGCATCAGATCGTCGCGGGTCATCACCGACTCATCGAGTCCCACGCCGACCGCCCTCTCGCGCACGAGAGCGGCATGGAGTCCGACATCTCCCGCGGAGAACGGTTGCTCGACCAGGTCGACACCGAGGTCGCCCAGCCGTGCCAGCGTCCCGATGTCGCCGACCGTGAAGGCGCCGTTGGCGTCGACCGAGAGGGTCGCCGCGTCGCCGATCGCATCGCGCACAGCGGTCACCACCGCGACATCGCGGCCGGGGGCGATCTTCACCTTGAGATGCCGGTAACCGGCCTCGACGGCGTGCCGGCAGGCGACGGCGGTCACGGCGGGAGAGTCGGCGAGTCCGATGACGGCGCACACGTCGACGGGGCGAAGGGAGCCCCCGAGTGCCTCGGCCAGGGGGACTCCGTGCGCGCGACACCTGGCGTCCCACACCGCCGAGGCGACGGCGTGGCGTGCCATGGGAAAGTCATCGACGGCTAGGCCCAGTTCGAACGCGGCGGGATCGGTGACGACGGCACCGAGGGCACCCGGGCGCAGAGCCTCCCGCAGATGTCCCCCCGAGAGGGCCGAGGACTCTCCCGTGTAGAAGGTGCCCTCCGGTGCCACGTTCTCGCCCCAGCCGATCGAGCCATCCGAGAGCTCGACGCGCACGAGGGTCGCCGTTCTCGTGGAATGGACCCCGGTCGCACTGACGAGTGGATCGACCAGATCGAGGTCAACCGCAATCGGGTCGAGGTCGACGATCGTGCACGGCCGGTCACCAGCCCATCCGTCGAACGGGCCGGGCACGGGGTCGTTCATTCCCGTGCTCGACCGACGGACATGAGATCCAGTCCGAGCGCCGCGAACGCGGCGGGATCGAGGATGTTTCGGGCGTCGAACACGATCCGCCCGGACATGGTCGAAGCCACCTCGGCCGGATCCACCGCGGCGAACTCAGGCCACTCGGTGAGGACGATGAGAGCATCCGCTCCCCTCGCCGCCTCGAGCGGCGTGGTCACGCACGGCACGTCGCCGGTCGCCGCGGTGCGGGGTCCCGCCACGGCGGGGTCGTGGGCCACGACGTCGGCTCCCCTGGCCACGAGTCGGTTCACGACTTCGACAGCAGGTGAATCGCTGAGGTCGTCGGTCCCGGCCTTGAAGGCCAGACCCCACACGGCAATCCGGCGCCCGGACAGATTTCCTCCCAATGCCTCGGCGAGACGGTCGGAGATGCGATCGAATTGGAGCTCGTTGGCGGCGATGGCCTCCCGGAGCAGGTCGAAGGAATATCCGACCGACCGAGCCGTGGCCACGAGGGCACGGGAATCCTTGGGCAGGCACTTGCCCCCCCAGCCGGGTCCGGCACGCAGGAACGAGGGTCCGATGCGGGGATCGAGACCCAGGCCACGGGCCACGTCACCGATGTCCCCGCCGGTCTCCTCGCAGATCGCGGCGAGGGCGTTGACGAAGGAGAGCTTGACGGCGAGGAAGGCGTTCGATCCGTACTTGATGGTCTCGGCCGAGGCCGGATCGGTGATGACGACCGGTGCCTCGATGCCCCGGTAGAGGTCGGCCACCGACCCGGCCACCTCGGGGTCGACGGCGCCGACGACGATCCTGTCCGGCGCGAGGAAATCCCGCACGGCCGTCCCCTCTCGGAGGAACTCCGGATTCGACACGACGGCGACGTCGTCCCTGCCGAGGAATCCCGCGATGGAGACGGTTGAGCCGATCGGAACCGTCGACTTGTTGACGACGACCGCACCCGGCTCCAGGTGGGGCGCGATGTCCGAGCATGCCGAGCGCACGTAGGACATGTCCGCCGAGCCGTCGGGTCCCGACGGAGTGGGAACGCAGAGGAAGACGAAACGTGCCCCGACGACCGCCGCGGCGCCGCCGAGCACGAAGCGCAAACGTCCGGCGGCGATACCCCCGCGCACCAACTCCTCGAGTCCCTCCTCCATGAATGGCACGGTTCCCGCGGAGAGTTGACCGACTCTCTCGGGCACGACGTCGGCGCACGCCACCGAGTGGCCCAGTTTCGCGAAGCACGCCGCGGTCGGCAGTCCGACGTAACCCGCCCCGATGACGGCGATGGAGTCGGACATCCGCACAGCATAGGTATGGCCCCCGCGGGTGAGGGGACCCCGACCCGCCCCGAGCACGCTGCGCTAGCGTCGATGTCCATGGCTCAAAAGGTTCCGCAGGCCCCGGAGGGTCTGTTCCCGGTCGGGGTGCGCGAACCGGCGCGGGACTACGTCGCTTCGTTGAGGTCCCGGTGGAGCCTCATCGTGGAACTGGCCCGCAGCGACCTCGCCTCGCGTCATCTCAACACCACCCTCGGTCAGTTGTGGCACCTCATCAATCCGCTGCTGAGCATCCTCATTTATTTCCTCATCTTCGGCGTGCTGCTCAACACGCGCCGCAACGTGGAGGATTTCCTCACGTTCCTCGTGACAGGGGTGTTCCTGTTCCGCTTCGCCCAGGACACGGTGACATCGGCGGCCACCTGCATCGCCAACCGCAAGGGTCTGATCCGCTCCATCCAGTTCCCGCGCATGGTCCTGCCCCTGTCGATCTTCGTCCGCGAGCTCATCGAGATGGTCATCCCGGTCTCGCTCCTCGTCGTGGTGGCTCTCGCCGACGGGGTCAGGCCCTCGTGGCGCTGGCTGGCATTCCCCCTCGTGTTCGCGGCCCTGGCCCTCGTTGCCCTCGGGATGGCACTCATCGCGGCCCGGCTCGGGGAGACCGTCCCGGACCTCCAGCAACTGCTCCCCCACCTCTTCCGCATCCTCTTCTACATGTCGGGCATTCTCTACAGCGCCCGCGCCCTCGACACGAACCCGACGGTGCAGATCCTCTTCGAGATCAACCCGCTCTACGACGCGATCTCCTTCGCACGGTGGTCCATCAAGGGCGAGACGCTGCATCCCGGCATGTTCATCGGGCTCGGCTTCTGGACGCTGGTGCTCCCGGCGGCCGGTTTCTTCTTCTTCCGCCGGGCGGAGAACCGCTATGGCCGCTGAGCCCCGGGTTCTCCTCGACGCACGCCACGTGTCGGTGACGTACCGCGTCTACGAACAGCGGGCGCTGGGACTGCGCGATCGCGTCCTGCAGGGCAACCTGCGGCGCACCTACAGGGAGATCCGGGCCGTACAGGACGTGTCGCTCGTGCTGCGGCGCGGGGACTCACTCGGGCTCGTCGGCCCCAACGGCTCGGGAAAGAGCACGCTCCTCAGCGCGCTCACCGGGCTGATACCCGTCGACTCGGGGGACATCTTCGTGCACTCGCGACCCACGTTTCTCTCGGTGGGAACGGCGATGCAGGGCGAGTTGACCGGACGGCGCAACATCGTGCTCGGGTGCCTGGCGGCCGGGATGTCGCGCGCCGAGATCGCCGGCAAGGTCGACGACATCATCGAGTTCAGCGGACTGACCGACGCCATCGACCTGCCGATGAAGACGTACTCGAGCGGCATGCGCGCGCGGCTCGTCTTCTCCGTGGCCACGGCGCGCACGCCCGAGATCCTCCTCATCGACGAGGCCCTCGCCGTCGGGGACCAGCACTTCCGTCAGAAGTCCAGTGCCCGGATCGCCGAGATCCGCGCCCAGGCCGGCGCGGTGGTGCTCGTGTCGCACAACGTGGCCGAGATCGGACAGTCCTGCACCCGCGTGATGTGGCTCGACCACGGGCGCGTCGTCATGGAGGGACCCACCGACGAGGTCCTCGAGCGCTACACCGCGGGTCTCGCCGGCTGACCGGGGGTGGTCTCGGCCCTGCTCGGGGCCCGGCGATACCCTGACACCATGCCCGCCGCCGGTTCCCTCGTCGTGGTCGGGCTCGGCTACGTCGGACTGCCGCTCGCCGTCGAGGCGGCCCGCGCCGGCATCTCCGTCACGGGACTCGACACGAATCCTGTGACGGTCGAGCTTCTCGGCGACGGTCGCTCCCACGTCGACGACATCTCCGATGCCGACATCTCGGCCGCTCTCGCGGCCGGCTTCCGCGCCACCACGGACCATGCCGTGATCGGCGATGCGCAGTGGGTCGTCATCTGCGTTCCCACCCCCCTCGCCGAGGATGCCACACCGGACCTCTCCTACGTTCTCGGCGCGGCGGCGACCGTGCGCGACCATCTGCGCGCCGGCACCACCGTCATCCTCGAATCGACCACCTATCCGGGGACGACCGACGGTCCCGTGCGTCGGGTCCTCGAGGAGTCCGGCCTCGTGGCCGGTCGCGACTTCCACCTCGCCTTCTCCCCCGAGCGCATCGATCCGGGCAACCCGGTGTGGGGATTGACGAACACCCCGAAGATCGTGGGTGGACTGACCCCGGAGTGCCGCGACGCGGCGACGGCTCTGTACTCGCTCTTCGTCGACACGGTGGTGCCCGTGCGCGGCACACGAGAGGCCGAACTGGCCAAACTCCTCGAGAACACCTATCGCCACGTGAACATCGCCCTCGTGAACGAAATGGCGGTCTTCTGCCACGAATTGGGCATCGACCTGTGGGACGCCATCGGAGCCGCGGCCACCAAACCGTTCGGCTTCCAGGCTTTCTACCCGGGGCCGGGCGTGGGTGGTCACTGCATCCCCATCGACCCCAACTACCTCTCGTACCAGGTCCGCTCGCTCGGCTATCAGTTCCGCTTCGTCGAGCTCGCCCAGGAGATCAGCAACCGCATGCCCGGTTACGTGGTGCGCCGCGTTCAGGATCTCCTCAACGAGCGCGAACGGGCGCTGCGCGGCGCCAGGGTGCTTCTGCTCGGCCTCACCTACAAGGCCGACATCTCGGACCAACGGGAGACGCCCGCGCGCGACGTCGCCGAGGGCTTCCTCGCCAAGGGTGCCGAAGTGACGGGACACGACCCCCACGTCGCGTCCTTCGACACGGGATCGGGTCCCCTCACCCTCGCCGACGATCTCGAGGCGGCATTGCGCGGTTGCGACGTTGCCGTCCTCCTGCAGACGCACTCCGCCTACGACCTGGACCGCATCGCCGAGCTCGCTCCCGTCGTCTTCGACACGCGCGGACGCATGCACCACGCCAACGTCGAGCGCCTCTGAGGGGCCGTCGATGAGGGTGCTCGTGGCGACGTGCGCGCACCGGGGCGACGACGCCCGCATCGTGCAGCGACAGGCCGCCGCCCTGACGGGTGCCGGTCACGAGGTCGTGCTCATCTCTCCCGGCCCGCATCCTCCGGCCCCGATCCTCCACGTCGCGGTTCCCCGCGCCCGAGGGCGTCGCCGTCTGCGGCCGTGGATCGCCGTCGCCCGGGAGGTCAGGCGTCGTCGCGATGCATCCGTGCTCATCGTGCACGACCTCGAGCTCCTCGTGCCGCTCGCCCTCATGCGCCGACTGCCGCCGATGGTCATCGATGTCCACGAGGACCTCGCGGCCAGCGTGTCGGATCGGCCGTGGATCCCCCGGCCGGTGCGGCTCCTCGCCGCGTTCGTCGTGCGACGTCTCGAGTCGAGAGCGTCCCGCGTCGGCACGGTCATCGCCGCGGAGCACTCCTATCTGGAGCGACTCGGAGACGTTCCCGTCGTGCCGAACTCGACTCCGGTACCCGAGGCCTGTCGACCCCGTGAGTCCGGGGGTCGACGTGTCGTGTACATCGGGCGCATCTCGCGCTCGCGCGGCTGGGAGACCATGCTCGCCTGCGCCGGACGGCTCGGCGATCGCGCCGATTTCCATCTGTGGGGCGAACCCGATGTCGGCGTGCGCGACGAGGTGGCCCGGGCCGCCGAAGCCGGCGTGATCACGTGGCACGGATACACGGACAATCCCGTCGCACTCGCCGCGATCGAGGGTGCGGCCGTGGGCCTGTGCCTGCTCGAGGACATGCCGAATTACCGCCGGTCCATGCCGACGAAGGTCGCCGAGTACATGGCCCGTGGAATCCCCGTCGTCGCGAGCGATCTTCCCTCCACGCGGGCGGTCCTCGACGCCGCCGGTTCCGGGATCCTGGTGGCCCCCGGTGATGCCGATGCGGCGACCGACGCGATCGCGCGCATTCTCGGGGACACCTTGCTCGCCGACGACATGGCGGGACGGGGACGCGAGCACGCCCGCGAGCATCTCGACTGGGGACGCGACTCCGTGGGGTTCATCGGAATCGTCTCTTCCGCCGCGCGCTGAGCCCCTGGCGGCCGGCGCGGCTCAGTGGCCCGGTGCGTCGAAGCCGGCGAAGGTCAGGTCGAGACCCTCGTGCACCGCCGACGCCGACGCCACGAGCGAGGACTCGGTCACCTGCCATGTGTGGCCCTCGCCACCCGCGCGTCGCACGGCCACGTGCCCGAGCCCATGCAACCGGTAGGCACGCCCACCCCGGCCGAGCACGTCACGGATGAGCGCGGTGTCCGCCCCGCGCCCGACGCCGGGCCATCCCCCGGGCGCATCGCGAACGACGGATGCCGGGAAGGCGAGCGAGGATCCGGCCAGGAAGGACGAGTCCCTCTCCGATCCCCTGCGGTGGCGGCGAAGCGTCAGGCTCCGTTCCTCGAGCCAGATGAACTCGGCGGCCTTCCCCACGATGTCGGCGCGTGAGCACTCGAGCGCCGACACGAGGTCGGCGACATGGTCAGGATCGTACAGATCGTCGTCGTCCCATTTGACGATGATGTCGGCCTCGGTCGCCCGCACGAGACGGTCGAGCACCGCGCCGAGCGCGACGTCGGCTCCGACGTGCACGAATCGCACCGGTGCTCCATTGGCGAGTCGCACCTCTCCCCCGGGCGGCACGAAGCCATGGCACCCCACCACCACCTCGAGTCCGATGCGACGTTGGGCGCCGATGCGGGCGAGGGCATCGTCGAGCAGTGCGGGACGCATCGTCGCCATCACCACCGCCACTCGGGGACCAGTCTCGACTCCCGCGAGTTCGGCGAGCCTCGCCAGTGCAGCCGACGGAGCATGTCGGGACAGCACCGCGCGCCGCAATCGCACGGCTGCCCGCTCGGGATCGGCCTCGTGCGCGTTGTGCAGCAGTGCGTCGGAGACCCCGGCCCCCACGAGGTCCCCGACCTCGGCCGGGAGGTTGGCGGCCCGCACGGGTACACCGACCGCGCCGAACTCGACGATGGCGCGCCCCCAGACGGCCGGCGGCAAGCCGGCGTCGTCGGCATCCACGCCGCGCGCACGGCGCACCCGACGCACGGCCCGGTCCCATTCCCGCAATGAACCGCCCCGAGGCGCGACCTCGGCGAGGACCAACTCGGCACGGTCGAACTCGTTCCACCGACGTCCGGGCCGCCGGTGCCACACGTCGATGTCGGCGATGGTCTCGCTGTCGGCGCCGGCCGATGCCGTGAACCAGAACGGATCGCCCCCGTGCGCCGCGATGCGCACGGGAGAACCGGCGGCATCCGCGACGCATCCCGTCGCGGACAGCACCGCCGGAAGGGCCCCGTCCCGCGCGACACCGATGACGGGCGACGAGGCGTGGATCCAGCACGGTCCGACGAGACCGGGGCTCGGGGTCCACAGGCTCGTCGGCAGGACCGACCGCACCTTCGCCGCGACCCGGAAGCGCAACCTCCGACGTGCCGCGGGTCCACCGGTCATCTCCGAGAC
>JAULXU010000230.1:0-1693 GCA_032118285.1 Ilumatobacteraceae bacterium | reverse complement strand
TGCTGCCAGGCGCCGCGCGAGATCATCGGCTCGATCGTGAAGGTCATCCCCTCGCGCATGATCATGTCGTTGCGCGCGTCGTAGTAGTGCAGCACCTGGATGTCGGTGTGGAAGTTCTCGCCGATGCCGTGCCCGATGAAGGCCCGCACGACGCCGTACTTGTGCTTCTTGGCGTGGCTCTCGATGGCGCGACCCACCTCGTTGATGGGCACACCGGGTCGCACCGCCTCGATGCCGTGCCACATGCATTCCTCGGTGGCGCGGATGAGGGCCAGGTCCTCGGGGTCGACGGTGCCGGCGGTGAAGGTGGCGTTCGTGTCGCCGTGCACCCCGTCGAGATAGATGGTGACGTCGATGTTGACGATGTCGCCGTCCTCGATGGGACGCGAATCGGGGATGCCGTGGCAGATCACCTCGTTCACACTGGTGCACACGCTCTTGGGGAAGCCCTGGTAGTTGAGCGGGCTCGGGTAGCCGCCCGCGTCGATGCACGCCTGGTGCACGAAGCGGTCGATCTCGTCCGTGGTGACGCCGGGGGCCACCATCTCGCCGGCCCGCCGCAGGATGTCGGCGGCGGCGGCCCCGGCGACGCGCATGCGCTCGATGACCTCGGGGGTCTTCACCCGCTCCTCCCGATAGGGGGGCACCACGCCGGTGTCGGCGTAGGGCGGCTTGGCGATGTGGGCCGGCACGACGAGCATCGGGCTGACGACACCGGGCTGGATGCGTCCCTCGGTGCCCCGATGGCACCTCTTGTACTTGCGGCCGCTGCCGCACCAGCAGGGCTCGTTCGAGGTGGGGAGCCGCTCGGGTGCCTGGGACATGGTGGAGAGGATACGGGACCGGTCGCCGGCCCGGGCGGGGTCAGCCCGGCACCGTGGACTCGGTCGGCAGAGTGGTCGTGGTCGTCGTGGAGGTCGTGGTGGTGGGAACGGTCACCGTGAAGGTGGCGTTTGCTCCGCCGCTGATCTGGTTGCCGGATTCGTCGAATGCCTGGATGCGCACCGTGTAGGTGCCGGCCCGCGCCGAGACCGACAGCGTGCACGTCTGGCTGTAGATGCCGTCGAGGTCGGTGCCACTGGTGCGAACGGCCGCGCTGCCGCCACACCCGCTCACGTGGGCGCCGGTGGGCGAGGTGACGAAGGCGGTGGTGAAGCTGACACCGCTCACATCCCGCACGCGCCATCGAATCGTGAACGACGCACCCGGGGCGAGATCGTCGGGCGTGACCGAGATGGAGACGAGCTCGGGAGCGGTGCGGTCGTCACCCCCGCCGGTCACCGTGAAATCTCCCGGCGCCGTCGAACTGCGGGTGTTGCCGTTCGGATCCTCGGCGTGGATCCACATGGTGTAGCGGCCGTTGACCGCCGAGACCGGGATGCGACACGTCATCTGGTACGTGCCGTCGCGCGCGGTGCCCGAAATGCGGGAGACCCCGCCGCCACCGCAGCCGTTCACCCACTGGTCCTCGGGGTTGCGCAGGAACGCGGTGGTGAAGGTGACGCCACTGGTGTCGGTGAGGCGCCACGTGAGGGTGACGGTGTCCCCGGCCGTCACGGTGGAGGGTGAGGCCGAGCCGGAGGCGATGACCGGGGAGGACGTGTCGTTCGATCCGCCCGTGACCTGGAACGTGGCGGCGCTCTCGCGGATGAAGCTGTCCCCGCCGCGTTCCTCCGACTGGAGATACACCGAC
>JAULXU010000229.1:0-2245 GCA_032118285.1 Ilumatobacteraceae bacterium | reverse complement strand
GTTCCCGCCGCAGCGGGCAGCACCTCCAGTTCGGCGACGGTGTCGCCCGCGACGAGTGAGGCACGGAAGGAGTCGCGACCGTCGGTTCCGTCGCCGGCACCCGGCAGTGGCCCGCCGGCCGCGAGCGCCACCAATGTCCCCACCGCCAGGACACGTGTCGCCGGTGTCCACCATCGCGGCGGTTCGACTCGGGTCGTCCCCACCACCACGAGCCAGCCGACGGCGAGAACGACGCAGCCGAGTGCGGCGACCCCGACGCGTTCCGTGAGCGTGTCGCGCAGAAGCGCGGTGTCACCGATCGCTCCCCACGACAGCCCGGCGGCGTGGGCACCCCACAGCAGGAGCACGCCGGTGGATCCGATCACCAGCGCGAGGAGGGCGAACATGCGCACGGTCGTCGCGCGCGGGGAGGCCGCGCGGACCGGGTCGCGCACGACGAGCACGCCACCCATCAGCACGAGCCCACCGAGCAACGCCAGCACCCGGAGTGCTCCGAGTGCCCAGCCGAGGCCCGAGTCGGTGCGCGAAGCGCTGACGAGCTGTCCGGGTTGACGGTGGTTGCGTCCGCCCCCGTCCCCCACCTGGAAGGCGAAGGAACCCTCGTGCACTCCGTCCCGGTCGACGAGCTCGACGGACCACGTCACCACCCACGTTCCGTCGGCGATGGGCGGCAACGGAGAGACCTTCACCACCCTGCCGTCCGTGGACAGGGTCGGTGCGGGAACGACGGTCTCCCGCCGATCGGCGTCGAGCAGAACGATGTCCACGGAGCCGGGACGCACGGCCCCGGTGAACACCATCTCGATCCGCGGGGGCGGCTCGGCGACACTCGTCGAGGCACCGGGGGATGACGAGACGAGCACGGGCCCACCCGTGGCGCGGACCATGGTCGGCGCGACGACTGTCGCAGCGATGACGAGCGCCGGCGCGATGATGGCAAGGGCCGGCGCGAACATGCGCGTCGGACGCATCACAATCCGGGTCCCGGCGGCAGTCCGTCCACCTCGAGACGACCGATGAGCCATGCCAGTCGGTCGCGCTCGGTGAGTTCGAGCGCGCGCCGGGGCAACAACGTGAGCCCCATCGGACGGCTCGCCGCCCAGGCCATCTTCTGGCGCTCCAGTTCGTGACGCACCCACAGCTCCGGCCATGAATCACGACCGATGCCGATGTCCAGGTCCACGAGATGCACGACGACCTCGCGCCACCGCAGGAAGGGCAGATCCCCCATGGCCAGCACGGCCCCGGAGGCCGCCGTGCCCGTGCCCGACCAGGCCCGTGCATTCGCCCCCGCCCAGGCACCCTCGAGTACGTAGATCGAGGCGCGCAATTCACCGACCAGTTCCTCGTACTGGTCCCCGGCCTCTCCGCGGGCGGCGCAGGCGAGCAGATGCACGTGACTGCGGGCGTTCAACGCGAGGTGTCCGACGAGATGGGCGCGCGTCCACCCCGGCAGGCGCGACGGTTCGGCGAAGGCCGAGTCCTCCATCGCATCGGCGGCGGCGAGCAGTGCCTGATGGGAGGCGGCGCAACCCTCCACGCACGCGTCGATGAAGCGCGCGTCGGGTGTGTTCGCCACGCGAATCAGCGTAACGAGACGACCGTCCGGGCGTTCACTCGGCACCGGTGCGGCGACGAGGAACCACGACGATGGTTCCGTCGTCCTCCCGGTGCACCCGCACCGACACCCCGTAGAACTCACCGAGGGTCTCGGGACGTAGCACCTCCTCGGGTGTCCCGTCGGCCACGCGATGACCCTCGTGGAGCAGCACGAGGCGGTCCGAGTAGATCCCGGCGAGGGTGAGGTCGTGCATCGCCGAGACCACGGTCAGGCCGTGCTCGCGGCGCAATCGATCGACGAGTTCGAGGGCCTGCTGCTGGTGCCCGATGTCGAGGGCGCTCGTCGGTTCATCGAGCAGCAGGATGGGTGCCTCCTGGGCGATGGCGCGGGCGATGACGAGCCGTTGTCTCTCGCCGCCCGAGAGTCCGTCCACGGGTCGATGGGCGAGATCGACGAGGTCGAGCCTCTCCACCACGTCGCGCACCATCCCCACGTCGTGCACCGATTCCGAGCCGAAGTGGGTGACGAACGGATTGCGCCCCAGGAGCACGTAGTCGAAGCCGCGCATCCCGGCCGGAAGGGTGGGCGCCTGGGGGACGTAGGCGACCAACTGGGCGCGTCGACGCGACGAGCGTGTCGACATCGGCGAGCCGTCGACGAGGATGCGTCCCGCGTGGGGCACGA
>JAULXU010000228.1:0-4040 GCA_032118285.1 Ilumatobacteraceae bacterium | reverse complement strand
TCGGGTGCTTCCCTCTCTGTGGCGGGGGCAGGATTTGAACCTGCGACCTTCGGGTTATGAGCCCGACGAGCTACCGGACTGCTCCACCCCGCGTCGCTCCTTGCAGTGTAGCGGTCGGAGTCAGCCCCGCAACCGGGAAAGACACTCTCGACGCTCCGACTCGCACGGCCGGCGCACGTGACACGAGGCGAGGTGGTCGTTGACCACCCCCACGGACTGCATCATCGCGTACACGGTGGTCGGGCCGACGAAGGTCCACCCGCGGGACTTCAGCTCCTTCGAGAGGCTGGTCGAGGCAGGAGTGACGGACGGCAGATGCGCCAGTTCGGTGGGCGCGGCAACTCGACGACGATCGGCGTGCGCCCACGTGAGATCCGCGAGCGACTCACCCGCCTCGTGCATGGCGAGGAGCCGGCGGGCGTTGTTGATGACGGATCCGATCTTTCCGCGGTGGCGGATGATTCCGGCATCGCCGAGAAGTCGGTCGACCCGGTGGTCGTCGAAACGGGACACCTCCACCGGATCGAAGCCGAGAAATGCCGAGCGGAAATTGTCACGCTTGCGCAGGACGGTGAGCCAAGAGAGACCGCTCTGGAACCCCTCGAGGCAGATCTTCTCGAAGAGCCGGATCTCGTCGGTCACCGGCCTTCCCCATTCGTCGTCGTGGTAGGCGATGTACTCGGGACTCCCGAGCGACCACGGGCAACGGGACACCTCGCGCCGTCGGTCGTTCACGTCTCCCGTCCTACCAGGTGTTCCGACGACACCGGACTGCCACGCGCCGCGCCGCCGTGCGTTACCGTACGTGTGGTCGACGGGCGGACTCACCCCGCGCCCGCACGAGGAAGGTCCCGCCCACACGATGTTCTCCCGCAGGAAGGAAACCGCTCGGGCCATCGAGTCCCTGCAGTCCGAGGTGGCGAGCCTCCGCGAGACCCTCGACAGCCAGGCAGAGGCCGTGTCCGGGGACCGCGACGCGGCACGCAACGTGGCCGAGCGCCTGGTCGCGCTCGAGGCCCGCGTCTCGGGAATGGGAACGGAACTCTCGCGCCAGCTCCATGAGCTGGGCGACGAGATCGAACGACTCGCCCGAGATGTGGCCGACCCGGCTGTGCGCGAGTCGGTCGAGGCGCTCAGGAGCGTGCAGGTGCAACTCGCGTCGGAACAGGCCCGCTACGAGATCGCATTCCGCAAGGACTTGGCCGAACTGGCCGACCGCCTGCTCAACCGCCCACCGACGTGAGCGCCTGGCGCACGAGCGCCCGCGCCTCGGCGAGTTTGGCCTGGTAGGTCGCGAAATCCGGCGGCGACTTGGCGAGAGCCGCGTCTGCCTCGGCGAACAGGCGCTCCGCTCTCGCCAACAACTGCGCCGGCGTCTGGGTCGGGGGCGTCGTCGTCGTGGTGGTCGATGAACCGCCACCCGGGACCGTCGTCTGGGTCGAACCGGTGCCCTGCACGCGATCGCCGAGGTTGAGCGAGAAGCCGGGGAACAGCTGGCTGACCACGTCGGTCAGGTTGTCCCCGATCACCGAGCGTCCGTCGTAGTGGGCGAGGATCTTGCGCACGAACACCTGCTTGGAGTCGGAGTCGTTCGGCTGCACGAACATCGGGCGCAGATAGATGACGCCACGACCGACGGGCACCGCCTGGAGGTCGCCGTAGGTGACCCGGGAGCCACGGAGGTCGAGAGGTGTGATCACCGCGGCGATCACGTCGTCACTCTCGAACTCAGCCACGACCGTGGCCGGGCCCGGGGGAAGCGGCGCTTCGATCTCGTAGACGGTGATGCGGCCGTAGGGTGCCGGGTCGCTCGACACGACCATCAGTGCGCGGAGCTCCTTGCGGCTGTCGTCCAGGGAGAACGGCACGAAGGGACGCACCATCGAGAACTCTCCCGTCGTTCCCGTGCCTCCCGGGGCGTGGAAGATGCTGTAGTACGGGTTGAAGCGGGCGAATGCCGAGTCGGCCGCGTCGATGGCGTCGACGGGCGCTCCCGTGGCGTCGACCGTGCCGGTGGTGGCTCCGGCTGTCGCCCCTTCGGGCTCGATCGGGGGAGCCTGGGCCACGCTCCACGCAGCGTCACGGTTGAAGAACAGCGTCGCCTCGGCGAACTGATAGCGGCCGAACATGTTCGTCTGCACCCGGAAGAGGTCCTCCGGGTAACGGAAGTGCATGCGCAGCGACTCGGACACCGTGGCGGCGTCGGCGAAGAGGTCGGGGAACGCCGAGGCCCACATCCTGGCGATGGGGTCGCGCTCGTCGACCCGGTAGAGGGTGACATCGCCGGTGTAGGCGTCGACGACGGCTTTCACGCTGTTGCGCACGTAGTTGAAGGAGTGGTTCAGGCCGCTCCCGGACGGGAGGTCGTTCGTCCGCGCGGTCTGGGCGTACGGATAACGGTTCGTCGTCGTGTAGCCGTCAACGATCCACTTGATCTCTCCGTCGACGACGACCGGGAACGGATCGGCGTCGAGGTGGAGGAACGGGGCCACCTTGCGAACGCGGTCGGCGATGTCGCGCACGAGGAGGATCTCGGAATCCTCGGTGATGAGGTTCGAGCCGAAGAGATTGAACTCACCGAAGTTGATGGCCAGGGCCACGCGGCGCAGGAGTCCGCTGATCTTTACGCCGGTGCCGCCCGCATAGGGCTCCTGGGTCTCGCCGGGGCAGGCCTGCTCGCGCTGCTCCGTGCCCACGATGGCGTAACCCCCGAGCCGGTCCCCGAAGTACACCTCGGGCCGCTCCACGCCGAGATCGAGGTACGAGGGTCGCCCGTCCTCGGTGGCAATGGACGCCGGCGCGGCGATGAGGTTGCATCCGTGCGTGTAGATGAGGTGACGCGACACCCAGGTGCGGTTCGGGATGCCCTCGCTGTTCAGTTCGCGGCTCGCCACCAGCACCTGCTGGATGCGTCCGTCGATCATGTAGCGGTCGACGTCGAGGTCCTGCACGCCGTAGAACGAGGTGAGGCCCTGGTCGAGGGAGAAACGGGCGCGCATCTGCACGGGATCGAGCTGGCGAACGTCGCGGAGCGGCTCGTCGTCCGCCTCGACCGCGGCGGCATCGATGGCGCCGAACGACACGGGAACCCGTTCGACGTTGTCGATGCCCATCGCCGATTTCGTCGCCTCGATGTTGTGCTGGATGTACTCGAGCTCGCGCGTGCTCACGTTCGGCTGCACGACGAAGCGCTGCACCACCGCCGGATACACCGCTCCGGCGACCACCGCCACGACGACCCACAGTCCGATCGCCATCGCCGGGATGCGCCATCCGCGCAACCGCACGTTCCACAACAGGAGCGCCGTGACCGCGAGCGACACCAGGATCATGAGGTCCGTCGCGGGCAACTGGGCCTGCACATCGGTGTACAGCGCACCGCGCACCACGCCGCGGGTGGAGCCGGTCAACTCGAAGCGCGAGAGCCAGTAGGCCGCCGCTCGCAGCAGGGCCCCGGCGGCGAGCAGCACCGAGAGGTGCACCTTGGCCTGGGGCGACACGCGCTGGACGCGGTCCTGCGGGCGGATGCTTCCGTTGGCGAAATGGAACGCCGTGGTGACGAGGAGAACGAGCACCAGCGCACCGAAGGCCCAGGTCACGACGAACTGGGCGAAGGGGAGGCGGAAGACGTAGAAGCCGACATTGCGGTTGAACAGCGGATCGGCATCGGCAAAGGGCTCGGCGTGGCGGAACATGAGCCACTCCTGCCACTGCGACGAGGCAGGTAGACCGAGCATGAGACCGATGACGAGGGCGACCCCCACCCGCAGGCGGCCACGGGCCGACGCCGTGACCTCGCGGATGCGCATGACGGTGCGGTCCTCAGGGGTGTCGGGAAGCGCGGGCGGCGCCAGGCGGTCGGCGATGATCAGGTTGAGCCAGAGAAAGGCCGCCACGCCGACGATGAACACGCCCGCCAACTCGGCACGGGCCCGACGGATCGGATCGGTCCGGTGGCGGTCGAGGACCTCGGGAACGAGGTCGGGTGGGACCCGCCAGCCGTTCCTGATCAACTTCAGCATCCACTCGTCCTCGAGCAC
>JAULXU010000227.1:0-3969 GCA_032118285.1 Ilumatobacteraceae bacterium | reverse complement strand
GAGAGGCCGAGCCGGAGGCGATGACCGGGGAGGACGTGTCGTTCGATCCGCCCGTGACCTGGAACGTGGCGGCGCTCTCGCGGATGAAGCTGTCCCCGCCGCGTTCCTCCGACTGGAGATACACCGACCACGTGCCGTTGGTGACCGTGTCGGGGATGAAGCACGTCTGGCGATAGGTGCCGTCGCGCTCGTCGCCCGCGATGCGCGTGGCGCTCCCGCCGCCGCAGTTGGTCATCCACGAGTCCGAGGGGGTGCGCAGGAACGCGGTGGTGAACCAGACCCCGGCGGGGTTGGCGATGCGCCAGGTGAGGGTGATGTCGTTGCCTGCCGCGAGCGCCGACGGGGTGGCCTCCACCCAGTGGAGCACGAAGTCGCCGGGTTGGTAGGGGTTGGCGTCACCCGAGGGGGGTCGCAGCGTGTCGCCGTCGGAATCACCCGTGCCGGGAGGGGCCAGTTCGGGGGGCAGCGTGTCATCGGGCAGGGCGAGGGTGTCGTCGGTGCCGGCCTCGAGCGAGGTGGCGCTGTCGGAGGCCGGGGAGAACACGGTGAGGGCACCGGCCAGGGAGCCCCCGGCCAAGAGTGCCCCGACGAGGAAGATGACGCCGGCAGGCAGGGCGGCGAAATGGCGCACCATGGCGCGCAACGATCGAACGGGTGCAGCGGGGAGATTCACGCGTGTGGTCCTTTCCTGTGTGCCGGTGTTGCCACCGAACATTTCACCCTATGGCACCGGTGTGGAGAGGTGGCCAGACCTGACTGGTAATGCGGTCGACCCTTCCTTACGTTGCCCGCCCACACATCGGGCCGCACCACCGCAGACCCGCCCACACGAGAGGGGAATCGATGTCCGAGACATCCACCAGCCACGGCTTCAACGAGAGACTCTCTGCTCTGCGACCGCCGTCATCGTCTTCCGACATGCGTGGCGATCGAACACAGGGTTCCCGAGTGCGCATCGAACTGCTCCTCGGGATCGTTCTCGTGGGGTTCGGCCTCATCGCTGCGGTGTTCTTCTCCGGGAAGTCGGCCGGACCGGTTGCACCTCTTGACAGTGTCGCCGCCATCGCGTCTCCGCCCGCCCCCGCCGCAGGCGAAGTGCTCGTCCCCGTGGCGGTGAAGGAGGGTCGCTTTCCTCCGTCACTCGCCCCGGGAGACGTGGTGCGCATCATTGTCACGCCCTCACTTGACGGATTCGGCGACCTGCGCGCCTTGACGGAGCGCACCGTCGTCCACTCCATTTCTTCTCCCTCCGACCTCGGCACCGAATGGGTGGTGACTCTGGTGGGCACCGAGAGCGTCCTCGCCGCGATCGCAGGCTCGGGCCCGGTGCATCTGGGCATCGTGGGGGCGCAGTGATGTCGGCATCGGTCCTTCCGACGACGGTTGAAATGGCCCGGGCCATCGCTGCGGCACTGGCCGATGACCGTGTGCGTCGGCACCATGAGGAACTCCCCGAGCCCTCGATCGAGGAGGAACGAGAACTTGCCCGGTCCGTCGCGGCATCGCTCCTCGCTCGGCGGCGCACCGGAGGGGAGTGGGGCTTCGATGTCCTTCCCGATCCATCCGAGCGGATTCTCGTGGAGGAGTCGGTGTCGGCGGTCCTCGGGCTCGGTCGTCTGGAGCCACTGCTCGCCGATGACGACATCTCCGACATTCACGTGCGGGGCAATCGACCCGTCTGGGTGAAGATGCGCGACGGAAGTCGCCGGGAACACCCGCCGGTCGTCGACAGCGATGGCGAGCTCGTCGACCTCATCCGACGCATGGCCACGCGGATGGGCCATCGCGAGCAACGGTTCGACCCGGCTCATCCCCACCTCAATCTCCAGCTTCCCGATGGCTCGCGCATCTTCGCCGCGATGGAGGTGTCGCGTCGTCCGACACTCGTGGTGCGCCGGCACCGCTTCGAGTATTCGTCGCTTCGCGAGCTGTGCAACCTGGGGATGATGGCCCCGGCGGTCGCCGCGTTCCTCGCGGCCGCGGTGCGTTCCCGCCGCAACATCGTCGTGGCCGGGGGCACCGGCTCGGGAAAGACGACGCTCCTTCGGGCGCTCATCAACGAGATTCCTCCGACGGAGCGCATCGTCACCATCGAGGATGCATACGAGCTGGGCATCGAGAATTTCGAGGACCGTCATCCCGACCACGATTCCCTGCAGGCTCGCGAGGCGAACATCGAGGGACTGGGCGAGATCACCATGGCCGACCTCACGAGGATGGCGTTGCGCATGGACCCCGATCGCGTGATCGTCGGGGAGGTTCGCGGAGCGGAGGCGTTCCCGATGTTGCTGGCGATGAGCCAGGGCAACAACGGCTCGATGTGCACGATGCACGCCGACAGTGGTCGTTCGGTGTTTCCCAAGCTCCTCGCCTACGTCTCGATGGGACCCACTGTCCCACCCGCGGAGACGACCACTCTCCTCGTGGCGGGCGCGGTCCATCTGGTGGTGCACGTGCGCACGGCGGGCACCGGGCGCATCGTCTCCAGCGTTCACGAGGTCGCGGGACATTCGGGAACGGAGATTTCGCTCAACGAGGTGTGGTCGGAGGCGCCGGACTGCGTGCCGTTCGCCGCCCTGCGTCTGCCGACCGCGCTCCTCCTGGAGGAACACGGATTCCGCAGGCGCGAGGCGGGGTGGAATCCGTGATTGTCGCGGCGATCCTCGCCCTCTGCGGCGGCATCCTGATCGTGGCGGCGGGCGCGAGTGGTGGCATCACCCTTCCCGTGCGCCGGTCCGGCAACACGCGCCGCTCCGCTGATGAGCAACGCGAGATCGTGGAAGCCGTCGCCTCGTGGACGGAGAACCTCCGCGACACGATGGCTGCATCGGGAGGCCTGGAGCAGGCGATCGTCTCCACCGGCACCCATGCTCCCCGTGTCCTGCGTCCCGCGGTGCAACGCCTGACGGCCTCGCTGCGCTACGGGACGCTCGAGGACGCCCTGGTGCGCTTCGCACACGATGTCGCCCATCCGACCTGTGACTTCGTCGTTGCCGCACTCGTGACCGCCTCCCGTCACCAGACACGCGATGTCGCGTCCCTTCTCGGGCATCTGGCATCCTGCGCGCGCGCCGAGTGCGATCTCTATCTGCGCATCTGGGTGTCGCGCGCGCGCTCGCGCACGGCGGTGCGCATCATCACCGTGGCGGTCGCGACCTTCGTGACCGGTCTGCTCGTGCTCAATCCGGCTTACCTCTCTCCCTTCGTGTCCGTCGAGGGTGCCGTCGTGGCGGTTCTCGTCGCGGCGCTCTTTGCCGGTGCACTGCTGTGGATGCACCGCATTGCCGCGGTCGAGACACCCGGCCGTTTCGTGGCCGCACCGGGGGCAGCGTCATGACACGACTGTCGCCCGACGCCCACGATCTCGTGATCATCGGGCAAGGGCCGGGCTGGTTCGTGCGCAAGGCGTTCGTGACGACCCTGCTTGCCGCCGTCGGAGGGGTCGCCGTCGTCCTGCTTCTTCGCTCCACGGGCGCGCGGGTGCCGCTGCTGGGGGTCGTGGTCATGTCCGTTGCCCCACCGGCGGTCGCGTGGTGGTCCGTGGTGCGGTCGGTCCGCACGAGGGCTCAGCGCCTGCGGGCCGACATGGACCTGGCGGTGGCTGCTTTCCTCGACCTCGTCAACGTCCTGCTTGCCGGTGGGGCCGGGGTGGAGACGGCGATGATCGCCGCGGCCGGCGCCGGCGGTGGACGTTCGTTCGAGCGCATCCGTCTGGCTCTCGCTCGCGCGCGGAGTTCCCGGACGTCCTACTGGGATTCGCTCGCCGAGCTCGGTGGCGAGCTCGGCGTCGATGCCCTCGAGGAAGTCGCTCACAGCGTCCAGCTCGCCGGCGAGCACGGCGCCCGTGTGCGCCAGTCGCTCGTGGCCAAGGCCGCGGCCCTTCGCTCGCGCAATCTCGCGCGCATCGAACACGAGGCACAGCGCCGCACCGAGCACATGGGCACCCCCGTGGTGGTCCTCTTCGTCGGG
>JAULXU010000226.1:0-1887 GCA_032118285.1 Ilumatobacteraceae bacterium | reverse complement strand
CAGTGGCGGAAAGCATCGATGGGGTCGGGCCCGACGCGACCGCCACTGGCCTCGGCAACGTCGACGAGGCGGTTGTCGGCGGTGACGATCTGGCCACGTCCGTTCCTGCAGGCGAATCGAAAGCTCATGGACGGCACTATAGTCCCGATTAGTCAAGTGACTAAACCCGACCGCAGGAGGAACGTCCCATGGCCTCGCCCGTCAAACTCGCCCATCTCGTCCTGAAGACCTCGCGCTACCGCGAGATGGTCGAGTGGTGGTGCGACTTCCTCGGTGCCGAGGTGCGCCACGGCAACGACTTCATTTCGTTCCTCTCTTATGACGACGAACACCACCGGCTGGCCATCGTGGCCATCCCCGACCTCGCCGAGGCGCCGAAGGGCACGAATGGCCTCGAGCACTTCGCCTTCACCTACGCGTCATTGGCCGACCTGCTCGGTCAGTACGAACGCATGGGTGTGCGCGGGGTGAGGCCGTACTGGACCATCAACCACGGCATGACCCTGTCGGCCTATTACCGCGACCCCGACGGCAACCAGGTGGAGACCCAGGTGGACTCCATGTCGGTGGAGGAAGCCGATGCGTTCATGGCCGGGCCCCTGTTCGCCGCCAACCCCATCGGCGTCAACGTCGACTTCGACGACATCGTCGCGCGACACCGCGCCGGAGTTCCCGACGCCGAACTGCTCGACTACGCCACGGCCGGCGCGTGAGCTCCACGGCGACCCGGTCGGATGCCGGACGCGACATCGACGAGAGGGTGCCTGCCCGCGACAAACTCGTGGCCGCCGCCGCCGAACTGCTCGGCGAGGTGGGCCCGCGCGCCACGAGCGTGCGCATGGTCGCCGATCGGGCGGGCGTGAACCACGGACTCGTGCACCATTACTTCTCCTCCAAGGACGGGCTGTTGCGCGCGGCGATGGCGAGCCTCGTCGATGCCCACGAGATCTGGGCACGCGAGCAGTCGGAGGGCAGTCCGTATCCCGCCCCGCTCGCCCTGCTCGGCGACCGCCGGTATCTCGCGGCCGTGGTGCGCTGCGTGCTCGACGACGAGATGGACCTGGCCCGCACGGAGCTCGACCGGGGGGTGTCCGTCCCCCGCGCGACACTCGATCATCTCGTGGCTCGCCGCGGAGGCTCGCCCGACGCCCGCACCAAGGCCCTCGTCGCCCTCGGCATGGCGATGGAGATGGGCTGGGCCGCGCTCGAACCGTTCCTCTTCGCCGTCACCGGAACGTCGAACGACGAGGCGAACGACGTCCGCGACGAGGCCCGTCGTCTGCGCACCGCCTTCATGGAGTCGGTGACGAGGTGACGACACGCACCGACGTCGTCATCCTCGGCGGGGGCCCGGTGGGATGCCTGCTGGCGGTGCTGCTCGACGACATGAGGGTGGCGAACGTGCTCGTCGAGCGCGACACCGAGCCGTACCAACTGCCGCGGGCCATCGTCATGGACGATGAAATCCAGCGGGCCCTGCACGACCATGGCATGGGCGGATGGCTCGAGGCCCACACGTCGCGTCTCGAAGCCGCCGACTTCACCGACGCCGCAGGCGTCCGGTTGCTCGGCATGGACATCCCCGCCGTCGGTCTCCAGGGTGTGCCCCCGGTGGTGGCGCATTATCAACCCGAACTCGACGCGATGTTGCGCGCCGAGGCCGTGCGGCGCGGCACCGACGCCCGGTTCGGCCGCACGGTCGTGTCGATGGAGGACCGCGGCGGGGACGTTCTCACCACTCTCGACGACGACAATGAGATTGTGTCCCGCTGGTTCGTCGGGTGCGACGGGGCCTCCAGTTGGACGCGGCGCCGGGTCGGGATCGACCTCGAGGACCTTCGCTTCGACCAACCGTGGCTCGTCGTCGACATCGAGCTGCACGATGAG
>JAULXU010000225.1:3238-5404 GCA_032118285.1 Ilumatobacteraceae bacterium | reverse complement strand
CGTCTGGGCCAGGTCCTGTTGGCCAGCGTAGCGGTCGGAGACCCACACGCCGGGCCGATGACCGCCCAGCACCTCTTGGGCGACAGCTTTGCCCCGCGACGGCACGATCTGGTGCAGCACCGCCTTGGCCGAGACAAACACCCACTGCCAGTGGGTGGTGCCGTTGATGCGGGTGGTGGTTTCGTCGGACGCAATGACGCGCGCTGCCGTGAGCGTCTCCTTGATCGCCGCGCATTCGGCGGCCATCGAGGCCTCGGCGCCGCGAAAGGCGTTGGCGATCGCGCCCTCGGAGATCTTCAGCCCGAACAGCTCGGCCATCATCTGTGCCAGCCGGGCGAAGCCGACGTGGTGGCTGTGGTGCCAGTAGAGCAGCAGCGCCCGGATCCGGGTGCCGAATGGCGTTCCCGGCGCCATGCCGTCTGGCGGTGGGGCGCAATAGCGCTTGCCGCAGCGGCAGCGTCCGCCATAGAGCTCGATCCGGGTGACGTGCGGGCGGATCGGCGGGATGTCGATGTGCTCGTAGGCGAAGCGGACGAGACGCTGTTCGTTCGGGTCGTTCACCGTGCGGATGAGGTCGCGCATCTCCTCGCGGCTCTCGGTCCAGTCCTGAGTGGTGCGGTTGTAGCGCCGGTTGAACTCCTCGACCGGCATGTTGAGGTGGGCGAGGCGGGCGGTGGAGGTCTTCTCCCCCTTGAAGACGATCGCGTCGTCGGAGAACCCGTACTTCGAGCGCCAGCGCCCGTCCGTCTGTTCCTGGTAGATGTACAGGCCCCAGAACTCCCCGTTCTTCTCGAGACGCACAGGGAAGATCTGCTGGCGCATGCCGCCCCCGACCTCCTGCACGTCGCTCGTGAGGATCTCGCGCACGAAGGACTTGTCGGTGGCGGCAGAGTGCAGGGAGAACTCGTTGACGGGGCTCACGAGGTCCGGCGACTCCCACAGGTCGCCGGCCGCGAGTGCCACCTTCCACTTCTTCTTCGTGTTGCCCCGCGACTGCTGTCCCTTGATGCGCACGGTTGCGTTGTCCATGATCTCGCCCTTCCAGGCGAACACGGCCGGGTATCCCTCGTCCCCGCCCAACTCCCGGTCGCGCGATGCTTCCGTGTAGTCCTTGTCGGTCATGAACCACTCGAGTACCGGCAGCGGGGTCTCGGCCGGGTCGGCCACGACGGTGCCGTCCCAGCGCGGTCCGGCGCCCTGTCGGGGCCATGTGCCCTCACCGTGGGTGTTCGTCGCCACCACGCGGTATCGCACGAGTGTCCCGGCCTTCTGCCCGGGAATCGTCGCCGAAGCGACTCCGTCCGTGACGGTCATCGGCAGCGACTTCTCCTTGGTGAAGCCGGTGCGCCACAGGAGGGTCGCCGAATCGGCGTCGCGCAGCGTGGCCGTGACGGGGATGTCGACACCGGCTGCAGGGGACACGGTGTGGGTGGTGGCGACCACGAGGGGCAGAATTCCCGTGCCGGACACCTCGTTCGATCGCCCGCGCGAGGGCTCGGCCGAACCCCAGTTGCCCGGCTCGACGGCACGCAGGCGGACGTCACGCCGCTGGAGCGAATGACCGTGTCCATCGGCGAGGGCGGGCCAGTGCCCGCGGTTGTCCCAGCGCACGATCTCGGCGACGGTCTTGTCGGGCCTCAACAACGTGAGGGTGCCGCCGCCGGAGCCGAGAGCGGCGGTGGCGGTGCGGTTCTCGACCACGACGAACCCGCCGGGCGGGACGGGATCACCGGACAGGCAGTACCCCGACTCGGCCAGACACCATCCGGACGGCGAGACGGGCGCAGAGGAGGCGTTGACGAACTCGATGAAGGCCTTCGCCGGGTCGTCGGTGGCGTCGTGGTAGTGGATCTCGGAGACAGCGAGACCCGGATCAGTGACGGGGGCGAGACGGCTGGCGGGATCGCCCGGGAGGTTCGGGGAGGGCGGCGCGGCGAACCACGCTCCGGGATCCGAGCCGGAGCGCACGGGCAGGAGACGCTGCAGGGAGTCGCCGACACCGTCGGCACTGTCGGGCCACGGAGTCCGGTCGGCATACTCCACCTCGTCGCGCACGCCTCCCTCGGGGTCGCGCAGCACGAGTCTCTCGCCGGCACCGGAGAGGCCCGATCCGAGCGCCGACACCGGGGTCGCGAGGAACTGTCCGGGGGCGAGGACCACTCCCTT
>JAULXU010000225.1:0-3228 GCA_032118285.1 Ilumatobacteraceae bacterium | reverse complement strand
AGCAGAAGTCGACGCCGTCGATGCACCAACCACCGATCGACACCGTGTCCGCGCCGGAATTGTGCAGTTCGATGAATTCGTTGTCGGGGTTGTCGGCCGGGTCCGAGTAGTGGATCTCGGTGAGGGCGACCTGGAGGGGAGCGAGCTCGTCGAGTGACACCGGATCGTCGCCGAACACGCACCCGGACGCGAGGAGCGAGCCGAGAACGATGATGCCAGTGGTGCGACGGACGACGGACATCACCGCCTCATCCTATGAACGGGACCCTCGCGGGGTCAGCGGAACACCACGAAGCCGGCTCTGAGGAACACGGCACGGGCCGGGCTCAGCGCGGAGGCAGCCACACCCGCAATGTGGAGGGAGCGGTTCGAGTGGCCGCCGGGCGCCCGGCATCGGGGATTCGATCGGTCTCGAAGATGACGCTCTGTCCCGGATTCAGCACGACCCCGGCGGGCACGAGTACGGGCAGCCCCCCGAGGCGCCTGCCCGACAGATCGACCACGGCCCGACCGGTGTTCGTCACCGTGAGTCCGTCGACCCGCAGATCGGCGAGAGCGTCGGGGCTCTGGGCGGGGGGCAAGGGACTGTCCGGGCCGAGCAGTTGTTCGCGCTTCGGGCCGATGAAGGAGCGCAGGAGCAGCGTCTGAGCTTCGTCCATGGTCTGGCGCTTGCCGTAGGAACCCCATGCCCGCCGGTCGAGGGCGGCGTCGGCACGCATCAGGTTCGCCAGCGCGTCCACACGGCGCTCCACGAGTCCCGGGGCGAGGTAGAGGTCGGCGAGAGTGCGGGTGCGGCGGTCGACCATGGCGCGCAGTTCGGGGATGCGCATGAGGAATCGTGTCATCTGATTGCCGGCCATGTACTCGAAGTTGTCGACGATGCCGACCTCGTCGCAGAAGGATCCACACGCGTTCAGGTACCGCCTGCCGAAGTTGAGATCGTGGTCGATGGCCACGAAACGCCAACGCATGTCGGATCGGTCGAGGACGTAGAGATGGTTCTTGTGCTGGACCTCGTAGTGCTGGGCCACGCGGATGACGGCGATGGTGTCGACGATCTGGGGGATGTCGAGGCGTTCGTAGGCGAAGGCGAGGCGCTTCTCCGGGGTCATGCGTGCTATGTCGAGGATGAGGTCCGCCAGTTCGTCGTGCGACGACCCCTGGGGTTTCACGGTGTATCGGCGCGCCAGTTCGGCACGAGGAAGGCGAAGGTCGGTCGCCGACAGGCGTGTCGACTGCTCGCCCTTGAACACGATCGTGTCGTCGCTCCACCCTTGCTTGTCGCGCCATCTGCCGTCGGTCTGTTCGCTGTAGAGGTACAGACCGTAGAACTCGCCGTTCTTCTCCAGGCGCAGCGGGAACACCTGCTGGCCCGTTCCCCCCGACATCCGCTGCAGGTCGCTCGTGAGAATCTCGCGCACGTAGGACTTGTCCGTGCTCGCCGAATGGAGCGAGAACTCGTTCACCGCTCCGGCGAGGTCGGATGACTCCCAGCGGTCGCCGGGTGCGAGCGACACCTTCCATTTCTTCTTGGTGTTGCCCCGCGACTGCTGACCCTTCATACGGACGGAGGCGTTGTCCATGATCTCGCCGTTCCAGGCGAACACGGCCGGGTATCCCTCGTCGCGGTACAGCGAGCGGTCGGAGTAGGCCTTGGCGTACTCGCGGTCGGGCATGAACCACCCCAGAACGGGCAACGGGCTGTCGGAGTCCGCAGCCACGACGGTTCCGTCCCAGTTCTCACCCGCACCGCGCCGGGGCCACGTGCCCTCGCCGCGGGCGTTCGTTGCCACCACCCGGTACCGCACGAGCGACCCGGCCGCCTGCCCGGGGATCGTGCCCGTGAGTCGACCGTTCCCGTCGTGGACCATGGGGGCGTCCTGTTCCGGCCCGAACCCCACCCGCCACACCAGCCGGGCGGAGTCGACGTCGACGGCGCGGGCCACGACGCGCAACTCGGTGTCCGCAGGCGGTGACACCGAGTGGACGCTCGCTGTCACCGTCGGCAGCAGCCCGACCCCGGCGCCGACGTTCGGTTCACCCTTCGTCGGGGGAGCAGAGACCCAGTTCCCGATCTCGACCGCGCGAAGGAGCGGATCGCGACGCTGCAGGGAATGGCCGTGCCCGTCGGCCCGGGCCGGCCACAGACCCCGGGTGTCCCAGTACATCGACTCGGCCACCGAACCGTCGGGCCGCACGAGCGTGAGCACCTCGGTCCCGGCGAGTCGGGTGACGGTGCGGGCATCGTCGGCCACCAACAGACCGTTCGGGGCGACCGAGCCCTTCACGAAGCAGCGATCCAGCTCGCGGATGCACCACCCGGCGGGGTCAACCGGCATCGTTCCCGCGTTGATCAGTTCGACGAAACGACGTCGTGGCGACAGGGATGCGTCCTCGTAGTGGACCTCGGAGAATGACAACCCGGTCGTGTCGCGGGGCGCGAGCCGGGTGGCCGGGTCGAAGGCCCCGTTCGGTGTGGGGGGAGCCGCCTGCCAGGACTCGGCCCGTTCGCCCGATCGGGCCGGGAGAAGACGATGGAGCGAGTCCCCCAGACCGTCTGCCGACCGGGGCCAGGGATCGCGATCGTCATAGGAGACGGTGTCGCGGATTCGGCCACCCGAGTCGATGAGTTCGAGACGCTCGCCCCCATCGGAGAGGCCCGATCCGAACGCCGAGGCCGGGGTTGCCAGGTGCGCGCCGGCGGGGAGGAGAGTCCCCTTCTCGAAGCAGAAGTCCACCCCGGTGATGCACCAGCCGCCGATGCGGGCGGAGGAGTCGCCGAGGTTGGTGATCTCGATGAACTCGTTCTCGGCGACATCACCGGGATCCCCCCAGTGAACCTCGCTCACGACGACCGATGGCGCGTCGACCCCGCGGCTCCCGGTGCCGGCCTGCCCGCAGGCTGCGAGCAGCACCGTGAAGGACACCGCCACGGTCGTTGCGAACGCACCGGGTCGGACCATGACCGCAGATGCTACGGCAGTCCGGCAACTAGTCTCGGCGAGTACGCCGTGAAGTCGGCACGGACACGAAGGAACACCATGACCGATCTCGTCGTCTCGGACCTCATCAGGAACTTCTCGATGGATCTCGTGTCCATCATCATTCTCGCCTACTTCATCTATTTCCGGCGATATCGCCGCCGCGATGCCGCCATCGGGTTCGTTGCCTTCAACGTCAGCCTCTTCACCGTGGCCGCCGCCCTCACGGCCTCGACGGTCCTCAACG
>JAULXU010000224.1:0-4471 GCA_032118285.1 Ilumatobacteraceae bacterium | reverse complement strand
CCCGTGCTGCTCACGCGCTCGTGGCGCGAGGGCTCCCAGATCTCGACCCGATCGAACGAGCCGGCGACGACGACGCGTGAGCCGGGCTCCAGACCCGCGTACTCGCGCAACTTCTCCTCGACGTTGATGCGTCCCTGCGCATCGACGGCTACCTCGAAGGTGTTGTGGGCGAGGGCACGCTGTTCACTGCGGTCGAGCTCCCCGCGACGGACCTTGTCGAGCATGTCGGCCGCGGCGGCCTCGAATGCCTCGACGGTGCGGATGTCCACGCACTTGTCACGACCGAGCGCGAGGTAGCAACGCGGCTCCAGGCGCGGCCGGAAGGCGGCTGGCAGCGCAAGTCGACCCTTGGGGTCGAGCTGCCGCTCGTGCACGCCGACAAACACCTGATGGACCTCCTCGCCGCGGACCGGTCGTCCGTGACGCAGAGCACATTACCCACTTCTCCCCACTTCATGCCACCATTCCCCATTTCAACCCACTGTGGTCCCCTATCGGGCCCGATCGGCCCCCACAACCCCCCACAGAGCTCCCGCCAGGGCATCCACCGAGGTCGCCACTTCAGTCACTGCGAGGGCACCCACGGCATCGCGCAGGGCCGGATCGCGGAGGAATCCGGCCCATGAATCGGGTCGCCACCGTCGATGAACGAGGCATTGAAACCTCGCCCCCCAGCGCCCGCGTCGCTGGCTCAGGCCCACCACCTTGGCCCCGTTCCGGACCACCTCCCCGGGGGCAACCCCGGCGAAGCACACCGAACGGCCGATGGGACCGGGCTCGAAGGGCCCCCGATGGGCCGTCGCGCCGATGAACCCCACCGCATCGAGGGCGTCGCTCAGACTCTCCCCGAGCCACAGCATCGACGACGACACGTCGTCGGACCACCATGGATCGTCGCGGCCGATGGTCACGTCCAGCCACAGCGTGTCCTCGGGGTGCACCCACACCAACCCGCCACCGCTTCGTCGCCGCACCACCTCCACTCCGGCCGACCGGGCGGCGTCGACGTCGACGTCGACGTCGAGAGCGGACTGTCCGGAGCCGAGCACCAGAGCCGGGGCCGACGGTCGGCACACCCACACCGCCCGCTCGCCGGGCAGATCCATGTCGTGGAAGTCCCCCGCCGTCCCCGACCAATCCCGGAGCAGCCACGGCAACGCCGCGTCCGTCACGTCAACTGGCTTCGGCGAGGTAGGGCTTCCAGGCCTCCGGAACACGTGGCACGGCGCATGCGATCCAGGACAGCTCGCGGGGCATGCGCGGCACCGACGACAGACGCATACCCGCCTCTTCGGGCGTGCGATCCCGCTTGCGCAGGTTGCACCCCCGACAGGCGGCGATGACGTTCTCCCAGACATTGAGGCCGCCCCGGGAGCGCGGCAGCACATGGTCGATGGAATCCGCGGTGGCCCCGCAATATCCGCAGCGATTCCCGTCCCGGGCGAAGACGGCCCGACGCGACATGGTGGAGCGGCGCTGGTACGGCACCCTCACCACGTACCGCAGACGGATGACCACGGGTGCCTCCATGGAGAAGTGTTCGGCGCGCACAGGGGTCCCGTCGTGCGCGACGACGTCGGCCTTCTCGAGCAGCACCAGGCACACGGCGCGCCGGGCCGACACGACGCTGAGGGGCTCGTACGTCGCATTCAGTACGAGGGCGCTGCGCATGTTCCTACCGCCGGAAGCGGGTGTCGAGGTGTTCCCGCCTGCACCATTCGAGATAGTTCACCACATCCCGGGGTTCGACGGGAGGGCGACCGGATCCGGGTTTTCCGCCGTACTGGGTCACGAGACGGAATTCGATGTAGTCCGCCGTGGGCACCGGCAGCCAGGGGCGACGGGTCCACCAACGACGCGGCACGAGACGCACCCATTGCCGCAGCGCCGTGCGCCACAGCCGGGGGCGCCGAGCCACCGCAACCGCCACGCGCGGATGCATCCACCCCGCCGGCGCACCCCCGGTTCTCACGACGGGCGGGGTTCCTTGGGCAGACCGAGCACCATCTCACCGATGATGTTGCGCTGGATCTGGGAGCTGCCCGCGTAGATGGTGCCCGCCCGTGCGTTGAGGAAGGTTCCGGCCCAGCTGGCGGAGCTGTTGGGAGCACCCGCATCGTCGGTCTGGAACGCCGACGACGGGGGCCGGCCCGACGGCACGAGGGCCTCGAGTCCGATGATGTCCATCGCCAGTTCGGTCACCGCCTTGTGATACTCGCTCCAGTACAGCTTCGAGATCGCCGCATCGGGTCCGGGATGTCCGCCCTTGAGGAACTCGGTGAGGGTGCGCATGCCGAGGAACCGCATGATCTGCACGCGGGCGTGGCAGGCCGCGATGCGCTGACGCACCACCGGATCCCGGTCGCGACCGCGCTCCCGCGCCAGGGCCACGAGGCGCTCGAGTTCGGACTGGAAGCGGATCGGTCCCGTGGCGGCGGCCTCGCCGCGCTCGAACCCGAGCAGGGTCATGGCCACTGCCCAGCCGTTGTTCACCCCGCCCACGACGTTCTCCCGGGGGCAGACGGCGTCGGTGTAGAAGACCTCGTTGAACTCGCTCTCCCCCGAGATCATGCGGATGGGTCGCACCTCGATACCCGGTTGACGCATGTCCACGAGGAGGAAACTGATCCCCTTGTGGCGCGGCGCGTCCGGGTCGGTGCGGGCGAGCGTGAAGATGTGGTCGGCGAGGTGCCCTCCGCTCGTCCAGATCTTCTGCCCGTTGAGGATCCACTGGTCGCCGTCGAGCTGGGCCCGCAGCGCGAGGTTCGACAGGTCCGATCCCGCGTTCGGCTCGCTGTATCCCTGGCACCACACGTCGTCGTTGGCGAGGATGCGGGGCAGGTAGTGACGTTTCTGATCCTCGGTTCCCCACTGCAGGAGGGTGTTGCCGAGCATCTGGATGCCGAACGTGTCGTTGGGTCCCCCCGTGGGCACGCCCGCACGGGCGAACTCCTCGGCGATGATCACCTGCTCGAGAGCCGAGAGTCCCCCGCCGCCGTACTCGGTCGGCCACCCCGGCGCGAGGTAACCCTGCTCGTGGAGACGCGCGCGCCACCGGGTCGTGAACTCTTCCACCGCCGGACCCTCGAGGGCGCCGACTCCGCGCCAGCCCGCCGGCAGGTTGTCGGCGAGAAACTGCCTCACTCGTTCGCGATAGTCGACCGCTTCGGGTCCGTACACGGGGCGCATGGCACGACAGTAGCGTCGCCCACGTCGGGTGCGCCCGGCCCCTCTAATGGTTCGGCGAGCTACTCGCCCTGGCGGAAACCGCGACCCGGCCCGGGTGAGGCGCGGGGAAGGCGCACCTGTTGGGCGAGGTCCTGCATCCCGGCACGACCGATCAGTCGCACCTGCCTCTCGATGACGAGACCGCAGGCCAGCATCCCCACGAAACCGAGGAAGGCCGCGAGATAGTGCACCTGCAGTCCCGCGACGAGCCCGATCAGGCACAGCAACATGCCTGCCGCCGCGCGTCGAATGGTGAGCGCCGAGTGACGATAGAGGCCCTTCGGCGACACCTTCGTGGCGAACTTCTCGTCGGTCTGCAGTTGAGCCTCGATCTCGCGGAGGATCCTGTTTTCATCATCTGAGAGCGGCACGACCCGATTGTTCCACCTCCCGGCCTCCGGCACAATCCACCCCTGGCCGGATTCCGCACCGGCCGTTCGGTGGCGTGCCGGGTCACTCCTCGGCCGCAGGCCCGTAGGGGTTGTCCCCCGGCGCCCGGTCGGCATCCACGGCACTGGCGGGCCCGATCGCGTCACGGCCGAAACGGGCTCGCACCGCATCCATGGCCCGGGATGCCGGACCCCACTGCTCCTCGATGTCCTCCACGTGGGCGCCACCGTCGTCGGCGAAGAGCCGCAGCGCCACGGGTCCCGCGGGCGCGAGATTCTGGGCGTGCACACCGAGCAGGCGCACTCCGGCCCCCGCGTCCAACGCGTCGAGAAGGGGCCGGAGAGCGGCCACCATCGACGGACCCGTGGTGAGCGCCACGGACGGGCTGATCGAGCGGGTGATCGTCTCGAAAGAGGAGAACCGGATCTTGAGCATCACCGTCCCGGCCGACATGCCGGCCTCCCTGATGCGGCGCGCGACCGCGTCGCACATCCGCACGAGGTGCGCCCTCAACTCGTCCGACGAGGTGACGTCGGCGGAGAAGGTCTCCTCGTGGCCGATCGACTTGGCGTCGCGCTCGGGCTCGACGGACCGTTCGTCCCGTCCGTGGGCCAGTGCCCACAGGTGTGCTCCGTGCCCGCGACCCAGCAACGAGACGACGATGTCCTCGTCGAGGGCGGCGAGGTCGCCCACCGTGTGCACCCCGAGTCCCTCCAACTTGCGCATCGTCACCGGACCCACGCCCCACATCGAACGAACCGGCAGAGGATGGAGGAACGCCAGCTCCCCGCCCGGCTCCACCACGTGCACCCCCGCGCCCGGATCCACCCCCTCGCGCCGCGCGCGCGGCTTG
>JAULXU010000223.1:0-1634 GCA_032118285.1 Ilumatobacteraceae bacterium | reverse complement strand
TGCCCGACGTGGTGAACCTCGCCTATGCCGACGCCGCCAGGCTGCTCACCGAGAAGGGCCTGAACGTCACGCCGAACCCGGTGGCGAAGGAGGGCGTGGGCGACGAGATCGTGTACGAGCAGAACCCCGCCGCCAACCAACCGACGAAGCCGGGCGACACCATCACGCTCACCTACAACCCCTCGAAGCCCCCGGTGCAGGTGCCCGCCATCCAGGGCCTCACCATTGCCGACGCCACGGCGAAGCTGCAGGCCGTGGGCCTGTTGCTCACCGTCACCGAGACGCGGCTCGACCCCACCCTCGGGAACGGCCAGATCATCAGCCAGGACCCGCAGGCCACCCAGCAGCTGCCCGCGGGCGGCACGGTGAAGGTCGTGGTGTCGGGCGGTGCCGGCCAGGTGATCATCCCGAACGTGTCGAACCAGACGTCCACCGCCGCCCAGACCCTGCTGCAGGGCGCCCCGTACAAGTTCGTCGTCACCATCGAGAACGAGCCCAGTGCAACTGTGGCCAAGGGTCTCGTCACCCGCACCGACCCGCTGTTCGGCATGCCGGTGAACTCGGGCTCAGCAATCAAGGTGTACCTCTCCTCCGGCCCGCAGCAGATCGCCGTGCCGTCGGTGGAGGGCAAGTCAGAGGCTGATGCCCGACTGGCGCTCACCCAGGTGGCACTGGTTGCCGACGTGCGCTACGCCACCGTGCCGGCGGGCGACCCGAACGACGGCAAGGTCATCTCGCAGGGCACCGCCGCCGACACCATGGTCGACCCGAACACGAAGGTGGTCATCACGGTGGGCAAGGCCGCGGCAGCCACCACCACCGCACCGCCCGGCTGACCCCGCCGTTGTGGCGCCGTTCGGCTGACCTCGCCGCCGCGCCGTTCGGAATCCCGAACGCACGGACCCCTCACTCATAGTGCGGCGCTGTTCGTTTTCCCGAACGCGGAGGGGCCCCAGTGAAGCCGGTGCATCGTTCGATATTCCGAACGCCAAATCGCACTCACTCCACCGCCGCGCCGTTCGGAATCCCGAACGCCAAATCGCACTCACTCCACCGCCGCGCCGTTCGGAATCCCGAACGCACGATGCAACCGTCAGGAGCCGCAGCGGGCCAGGAAGTTGCCGAGCATCCGGTGCCCGGCCGAGGTGAGAACGCTCTCGGGGTGGAACTGCACTCCCTCCACGTCGACGTCGCGGTGACGCAGACCCATGATCATCCCGTCGCCTGTCTCGGCGGTGATCTCGAGACAACCGGGAAGGCCATCACGTTCCACCACGAGCGAGTGGTAGCGCGTGGCCTCCACGGGGTTCGCTACGCCGGTGAACACGCCGGTGTCACGGTGCGAGATCATCGACGTCTTGCCGTGCATCAGCTCGGGAGCGCGGACCACGCTGCCGCCGTACACGTGACCGATCGCCTGGTGCCCGAGACACACCCCGAACACGGGGACCCGCCCGGCGAAGTGGCTGATCGCCTCGCAGATGATCCCGGCGTCCTCGGGCCGTCCGGGACCGGGAGAGAGCAGGATCCCGTCGGGTGACAGGGCCTCCACCTCGGCCACGGTCATGGCGTCGTTGCGCACCACCACGGGCTCGGCGCCCAGCTCACCCAGGTACTGCACGATGTTGTAGACG
>JAULXU010000222.1:0-2497 GCA_032118285.1 Ilumatobacteraceae bacterium | reverse complement strand
CGCCGCCGCGACGGCGCGCAGGGCCAGGTCGACAAGCACGGCCTTCACGGATTGTTCCTTGATGGAGGCGATGAACTGCTCGGGATCCTGACCGGTGATGGACAGCCATTGGTCGATGGAGATTCCCTGGGCCTGGAACTGCTCGATCATGTTGCGCAGGCGCGCCTGTGAGTCCGAGTCGACCATTGCCTGGGGCGCCTCGATGTCCACGAGACCTGCGAGGGCATCGGTGACGCGGTCGACGAGGATGCGGCGCACCTGGGCGAGGCGGGATTCCTCGTGCCGGTCGCGCAGCAGGGCATGCCACGCCGCCACGGTGTCGGCGCCATCGACGGTCTCCTTGACCCATTCATCGGTCACGTCCGGGAGCTCGAGTTCCTGCACCTTGACGACGCTCACGGTGAAGTCGGCCGGCTCCTCGGTGCCGTTGGGAACCGCGGTGAACTCCACCGTGTCACCCTTCTTCACGCCGGTCATCTGGTCGTCGAAACCCGGTGCGACCCAACCCTTGCCGACCTCGTAGGACCACTCGTCGACGTTGAGTCCCGTCACGGGCTCGCCGCCCCGGGTGGCCGTCATGTCGATGACGACATGGTCGCCGGCACGCGACTCACGGTCGGCGGTGACGAGACGACCGTGCTGATGCAATGCGGCGGCGACGGCCTCTGCCATCTCCTCGTCGGACAGCGACGGGCTCGGCACCTCGACGGTGAGCCCCGTGTATCCCGGGACGGTGATGACGGGACGCACCTCGACGGTGGCATCGAAGCGAACGGGGCCGTCGGACTGGCCGGAGGTCAGCTCGACCTCCGGGGTCGCGATGATGTCCACGTCGTGTTCGCGCACGGCGCGGGTGAGGTACTCGGGAATCGCATCCTCGATGGCCTGCGAGCGCGCGGCCTCGATGCCGATTCGGGCCTCGAGGACCTTGCGGGGAGCCTTGCCGGGACGGAATCCGGGCAGACGCACCTCGCGGGCGATCTTGCGGAATGCCGCGTCGATGTTGCGATCGAATTCGGCCTCGTCGACCTCGATGGACAGGCGGACCTTGTTGCCCTCGAGGGCCTCGACGGAGCTCTTCACAGGGAGCCGAGTGTATCGGTGCGCCCGCGCGCGCCCCGGTGGACAGAAGGCGGGGGTTCGCCCCGACGCGCCGGGGAGCGATAAGAATGGTCGGCATGACGATCTGGAAGCCCCACTCCCTCGCCAAACCGCACGAGGGTCAGCTGCATCTCTCGAACGGGGACAAGGTTGCCGCGTCGGTGGACCTCGACGGGGTGCCCGCGGGCACCGAGGGCAAGGTCATTCTTGCCAACGGTTTCAACTGGTTGCGCTACAGGGTTTTGTTCTCGAACGGCGCCGAGCTCGGCGATCTCGACCATCGTCACCTCGTCCCCCTGGGTCGCGCCGCCAAGCGGTTGGCCAAGGCCGCTCGCCGGGCCGCGCGCTGACCCGGGGCCCGACACCTGAGGGGTAGCGTGCCCCTGACGGGGTGTGGCGCAGTTGGCAGCGCGCCTGCTTTGGGAGCAGGAGGCCGGGAGTTCAAGTCTCCCCACCCCGACCATGGACCGGCCGAACCGGCCAGCAGGAGCCCGGCCCCTTCGGACTGTCCCACCGAGGAAATCATTCCTTTGGTACACTCTCCTTGACGTTCGGTACCACAGGCGTCGCCACTCACAACTAAGGAGACTTCCCCATCATGTCCACCCGACACCTACTCGGCAGGCTGGCCCTCGGTCTCGCCGTCGCGGCAGTGCCCACGCTTGCCGCCTCGCAGACTCACGCCGGCGCCAACCCGACGATCATGACCATGACCGCCGAGGACGGCGACACCGCTCGCCTCGGCAAGCACATCACGGTGGCCTTCAACGACGGCTACACGATCGACGGCACCCACTTCGACATCTGGGTCTGCCCCGACACCACGCTCCGGCCGGTGGACGGGGGGGGCAACAACGGTGAGTGCCAGGCACTCACTTTCTGGGCACGCAGTGAGGTCACCGGCTACGACCAGCAGACGACGGCCCGCACGATGTCGTGGCTGCTCACCACCGAAGAATCGGTTCCCGGCCTCCAGAGCCCCGACGGGACGGCTTACCTGGACGGCTCTGACCCGATCATGATGTCCACGCCTGATGGGGGTTGGTGCGCATACTCGGGCCAGTACCTCATCACTCACGACTACGACACCGCAGATGGCACCCACGGCGGGCACTCCAACTTCCTGCAGATCGCCTCGGACTGCGACGTGGTGCTTCCGGAGACCGGCTCGTCCACCATGCCGTACATCGCGACGGCCCTCGCCCTTCTCTTGGGTGGTGCCTTCGTCTCGATGCGTCGCATTCGCATCGCCTGACCCGAGCCCCCGCCGGGGGGACACCAACTCTGAAAAGACCCGGTCGACGCGAGTCGACCGGGTCTTTTCACGTCCCGCCGCGAGGTTTTCCACAGCCCATCTGATACGGTGCAGGGGCACTGCGGTGCGTCCATGGGTGCA
>JAULXU010000221.1:0-6702 GCA_032118285.1 Ilumatobacteraceae bacterium | reverse complement strand
AAGACCCTCCTCTTCCAGATCAACCGCTTCAACGCCGTCGACACCGACCGCGAGGAGGATTCCTACAGTCTCTCTGCCGGCGATTACGCCGATTGGTTGGCCACGGCCGGCGGCCCGGGTGTCCCCGGCGATCCGATTGCCTGGCTGTTCGAGGGGCTCGACTTCGCCGATCTGCGCGGGAGGAACGCCACTTCGTTGTCGACCGGACGCACGGGCGCACAGGTGGTGCTCGATGCCGACATCGCCGCGCATCCCATCAAGGCCTTGCTGCGGGGCGAGGTGCGCGGTGCCCCGCCCGGAGCCAAGGGTCTCGCGGTCGCCGATCGTTCCGGTCGCATCCTCGCCCTCGCTCCGTTCGAGAGATCCGGGGCCGCACGCCGGTTCGTCACCGTCGTCGTGACCCCCGAAGGGGACTGGGCGAAGGAGCAGAGTTACTGGCTCATCGCCGCCGACGGGTCCCTCCTGCGCATCACCGGGTGACTCACCGGCCGGTGAGCCCAGCATGCCCGAGGGCATCGGCGAGGGTGGATGCCCGCAGGGCACGCACCCCCGCGCGCATCGTGTCGGCTCCCGCCGGCACGATGGCGGTGGCGAAACCGAGACGGGATGCCTCGGCGAGACGGCGATCGAGATGGCCCACCTGGCGAACCTCGCCGGCGAGCCCGACCTCGCCGATGACGACGAGGTCGGCGGGCAGGGGCACGTCGAGGACCGCCGAGACGAGCGCGAGACAGAGACCCAGGTCGGCGCCCGGTTCACCGAGGCGAACGCCGCCGACGACGGAGGCGTAGACCTCGTGGCCCGAGAGAGAGATGCCGGCGCGTCGTTCGAGGACCGCGAGCAGCATGGACAGACGACCCTGGTCGAGACCCTGGGCACTGCGACGCGGCGGCGCGGCCGAGGAGACCGGATTCGTGAGCGCCTGAACCTCGACGAGCAGGGGACGCTGACCCTCGATGGTCGGTACAACCACCGACCCGGCCACTCCCGCGGTGCGGTCGCCGAGGAAGAGGGTGCTGGCGTCGGGAACCCCGCGCAGGCCCTCGCCGGTCATCTCGAAGAGACCGAGGTCGTTCGTGGATCCGAATCGGTGCTTCGCCGCCCGCAGGAGCCGCAGTGAGTGGTGCCTTTCGCCCTCGAAGGACAGCACCGTGTCGACGACGTGCTCGAGCACCCGGGGCCCGGCGAGGCCGCCCTCCTTGGTGACGTGTCCCACGAGGACGAGGGGCACGTGACGGTTCTTGGCCTCCTGCACCAGTCGATGCGCGCATCCGCGCACCTGCACCACCGATCCCGGCGCCGAGCCGAGTTCGGGATCGAGGACCGTCTGGATGGAATCGACCACGACGAGGACGGGGGCGATCTCGTCGATGGCGGCGACGATGCGGGGGAGCGATGTCTCGGGCAGCAACCACAGGTCGGGGCGCACGGCACCGAGGCGGTCGGCCCGCAGGCGAACCTGACGTGCGCTCTCCTCGGCAGAGACATAGAGCACGGGACCGCTCGCCGCGGCCAGCATCTGCAACAACAGTGTGCTCTTGCCGATGCCGGGCTCGCCGCCGAGGAGGGTGACCGAACCGGGCACCAGACCGCCACCGAGCACCCGGTCGAGTTCTTCGATACCGGTGGTGACGGGACGGCCGGCAAGGGCGTCCACCTCGCCGATGCGCGTCGCCACTCCCGGCGCGACGAGGGACATGCCGGCGGCGAGCGTGGCCGCGGTCTCGGCGGGGCCCTCCACGTCCTCGACGAGGGTGTTCCAGGCGGCGCACGCGGGGCACTGACCCGTCCACTTGGGAAACGACGCGCCGCATTCGGAACATCGATGCACGAGTCGCAGGCGAGCCATGGCGCGACCCTAGAAGCGGGGTGTGCGGGGGGCCGGTCCCCTCGATGGCCGGGCCCCGCGGGAGCGCACCATGAACCACAGCACGCCGGCTCCGCCGACCCACAGCACCGCCAGTCCCAGCAGCAGCACCCTCGCCACACGCGAGATGCTCGACGCCACGTCGACGTTCGTGACGGTCGTGGCGACGTCGGTACTCGATCCGTCGAGGGGGATCTTCCAGGTGATCGTCCCGCCCGACGGCAGACCCGAGGTTGCGTCAATGGAACCGGGAATCGAGGCCTCGAAGTTCAACCCGAGCGCCGCACCGATGTCGAGACCCGCAGCCTGCACCTCGGCGGCATAGGGGGCGCCCCCCAGCAGTGTCCGGGTCGCTTCGTCGGCGAACGCCTCGAGTCCGCCCGTCACCTGCAGCCGGCCGGACAGCGTCCATGTGCTGTTCGTGTCCTTGCCCGCACGGGCGAGGGCCACTTGTTGCAGCGGGCCGGCGGGGCCGTTGATCTCGGCGAGGATCTGCGTCGCCTGGGTCGGTCCGTCGAAGGACCTCTCGAGCACGAGACGCAGACCCCCGTCCTCGGTCGCATCGGGTCCGTCCACCTTCCAGCCGATTGCTTCGAGGTCGGTCGCGCGCAGGTCGTCGACCAGTCCTTCGGCCCGGGCCACGACCGCGGGGTCGGCGACCACGGTGACACGCACGCTGCCGGTTCCGTTCGGCTCGACATCGAGTCGAACCGTGGCGTCGACGCGACAGGAGGCGAGCAACACGGCTGCGACGGCGACGGCCAAGAGCCGTGCCGGACGCAGACGCGTCACTCGCCGGCCGAGGATTCCCCGGCGAGCGTCGGCTCGGCGGGGGCCGTGAAGCCCTCCACCGCTCGGAACACGAGGTGCTGCCTGCCGGGATTCTCCGGGTCGTCCTCGGAGTCGACCACGATGATCTGCCCGGCGGAGTACTGCTTGTAGAGGATGCGCTCGCTGAGCGGATCCTCGATGTGTCGCTGGATGGCGCGGCGCAGGGGCCGCGCACCGAGCTGCGGGTCGTAGCCGAAATCGGCAAGGGTCTCCTTGGCGGCCTGCGTGAGCTCGAGCCCGAGTCCCTGGGACTCCAGCTGACCGGTGAGGCGCTTCACCATCATGTCGACCATCTGGACGACCTCGTCCTTGGCCAGCTCGTGGAAGACGATGGTCTCGTCGATGCGGTTGAGGAACTCGGGCCGGAAGTGCGTCTTGAGCGCGTCGTTGACCTTGTCCTTCATGCGCACGTACGACATCGCCTGGTCGCCCTTGTTGAAGCCGACGTTGGCCTTGCGCAGGTCCTGGGTGCCGAGGTTCGAGGTCATGATCAGCACGGTGTTGCGGAAGTCGACCGAGCGGCCCTGGGCATCGGTGAGCCTGCCCTCCTCGAGAATCTGCAGCAGGGTGTTGAACACGTCCGGGTGCGCCTTCTCGATCTCGTCGAAGAGCACGACGGAGAAGGGCTTGCGCCGCACGGCCTCGGTGAGCTGACCGCCCTCCTCGTAGCCGACGTACCCGGGGGGCGAACCCACGAGGCGGCTGACCGTGTGCTTTTCCATGTACTCGCTCATGTCGAGCGTGATGAGAGCCTGGTCGTCACCGAAGAGGAAATCGGCGAGGGTCTTGGCCAGTTCGGTCTTGCCCACACCGGTGGGTCCGAGGAAGATGAACGAGCCGCTGGGGCGGCGCGGGTCCTTGAGTCCGGCGCGTGTGCGGCGGATGCTCTGGGAGACGGCCTTGATGGCGTCCTCCTGGCCGATGATCCGCTTGTGCAGCTCGGCCTCCATGTTGAGGAGCTTGGCGGTCTCCTCTTCGGTGAGCTTGTACACGGGGATGCCCGTCCAGATGCTGAGCACCTCGGCGATGGCCTCCTCGTCGACCTCGTCGAAGAGGTTGATGCCCTGGGCCTTGATGTCGACTTCCTTCTGGGTCTTCTCCTCGAGCAGCGCGCGCTCCTGGTCCCGCAGTCGCCCGGCCTCCTCGAAGCGCTGCTCCTCGATGGCCTTCTTCTTGGCGTCCTGCACTCCCGAGATGCGGGACTCGAGATCCTTGAGGTCGGGCGGGGTCTGCATGCGCTTGATGCGCAGGCGCGAGCCGGCTTCGTCGATGAGGTCGATGGCCTTGTCGGGAAGGTGACGGTCGCTGATGTAGCGGTCGGCGAGATTCGCCGCGGCGACGATGGCCTGGTCGGTGATCGTCACCCGGTGGTGCGACTCGTACTTGTCGCGGACACCCTTGAGGATCTCGATGGTGTGGGCCACGGTCGGCTCGTCCACCTTCACGGGCTGGAAGCGGCGCTCGAGGGCGGGATCCTTCTCGAGGTGCTTGCGGTACTCGTCGGTCGTGGTGGCTCCGACGGTCTGCAGCTCGCCGCGCGCGAGCATCGGCTTGAGGATGCTCGCGGCATCGATCGCGCCCTCGGCGGCACCCGCGCCGACGAGGGTGTGGATCTCGTCGATGAAGATGATGATGTCGCCCCGGGTCTTGATCTCCTTGAGCACCTTCTTGAGACGCTCCTCGAAGTCGCCGCGGTAGCGGCTGCCGGCCACGAGGGCCCCGAGGTCGAGCGTGTACAGCTGCTTGTCCTTGAGGGTCTCGGGCACGTCGTCCGAGACGATGCGCTGGGCCAGGCCCTCGACGATGGCGGTCTTGCCCACGCCCGGCTCACCGATGAGCACGGGGTTGTTCTTGGTCCGCCGGGAGAGGATCTGCATGACCCGCTCCATCTCGCGTTGGCGGCCGATGACCGGATCGAGCTTCTTCTCGCGGGCGAGCTGGGTGAGGTTGCGACCGAACTGGTCCAGCACCTGACTGCCGCCCTTCTCCGACGGCTCGTCCTTCGAGGATCCGGACGATCCCGAACCACCGGAGGTCTCGCCCTTGGAACCGGGACCCTGGTAACCCGACAGCAACTGGATGACCTGCTGGCGCACGCGACCGAGATCGGCGCCGAGCTTGACGAGAACCTGGGTGGCCACGCCCTCGCCCTCGCGCAGGAGGCCGAGGAGGATGTGCTCGGTGCCGATGTAGTTGTGACCCAGTTGCAGCGCCTCGCGCAGCGAGAGTTCGAGCACCTTCTTGGCGCGCGGGGTGAAGGGGATGTGACCCGACGGCGACGAGCCGCCCTGGCCGATGATTTCCTCGACCTGGGCGCGCACGGCCTCGAGCGAGATGTTGAGGGCATCGAGGGCCTTGGCGGCCACGCCCTCGCCCTCGTGGATGAGGCCGAGGAGGATGTGCTCCGTGCCGATGTAGGAGTGGTTGAGGAGACGCGCCTCTTCCTGGGCGAGTACGACGACCCTTCGGGCCCGGTCTGTGAAGCGTTCGAACAAGATGACCACCTTCCGTGATCCGCAGGTTCCTCCCGAGTGTATCGGGGGTGGGAGTCAGGTCTTTCGGGCGGGCCTAGCCTGACGGGGTGGAAACCTCGCCCCTGTTGGCCATCTCCCACATGGCCGATGACCGGCGACGGGTGGAACAGGCCCTCCTCGATGCGGTGCGGACCCCCGACGACTACCTCACCGAGATCGCCTCGCACCTCATTTCAGCGGGCGGAAAGCGCCTCCGACCCGTGTTCACCCTGGTGGCGTCCCGGGTCGGTGGCGATGGCCCGGCCTCGGAGGATTCCGTCTCCGGCGGGATCGCCTGTGAGCTCGTGCACCTGGGGTCCCTGTACCACGACGACGTCATGGACGAGGCCGAGACGCGCCGCGGTGTGGAGACCGTGAACGCCAAATGGGGCAACCTGCAGGCCATCCTCGCGGGCGATTTCCTCCTCGCGCGGGCCTCTGAGATCGCAGCCTCGCTCGGCACCGAGGTGGCCGGCCTGCTGGCGCGCACGATCGGGCGCCTGTGCGAGGGCCAGATCGAGGAACTGCGCCACACCTACGACGTGGGTCGGCCCGTCGATTCCTATCTCGAGTCCATCAACGGAAAGACGGCTTCGCTCTACGCCACCGCGGCCCGCATCGGCGGACTCGTCGCCGGCCACGATCGTCCGGTGGTCGACGCGCTCACCGAGTTCGGCACCGCCTACGGAATGGTGTTCCAGATCGTCGACGACGTCCTCGACCTCGTGGCCACCGACGCCCAGCTGGGCAAGCCGGCCGGCCACGACATGGTGGAGGGCGTGTACACCCTTCCCGTGCTCCACACCCTCGCCGACGGCGGCCCCGCGGCCACCGAGCTGGGGGCCATCCTCGGCAAGCCGCTCGATCCGTCCGAGCGCACGAAGGTGCTCGACATCGTCCGCTCGGGAACCGGCGTGGATTCCGCGGTGGCCCATGCGCGCCGTTTCGTCGAGCGCGCCGAGCAGGCGTGTGCGGCCCTGCCCGGCGGCGAGCCCACAGAGGCCATGCGCGCCTCGACCGCCGTTCTCCTTGCGTCCGTCTCCTGACGGACGCAAGATTCGCGGCGCCACCCGGTTCGTCGGGCCCTCAGACGGCGCTGCGTGCGGCGTCACCGAGCGGACGCCAGACCTTCTCGGCGCGACCGAGGAACTCCATCAGGATGCGGTTGAAGGTGCCGGCATGCTCGATGGTGAGTCCGTGCGCCCCGCCGCTGATCACGACGAGTTCGGCGGTGGGGATGAGCGAGGCGATCTCCTCGGCATCGCCGCGCGGGGTGAGGACGTCCTGATTCCCCACCACGACCATGGTGGGACACGAGATGTTCGCCAGCTCGGACTGCAATCCGTCCGGGGTGCGCACGATGGCGTCCACCTGGCTCACGAACGCGGACGCGGGATTGCCGAGTGCCAGTGGCCCCAGCACGCCGATGGCGGGCACGAGTCGACGGAATGAACGCGGGCCGATCATCCAGCGCGCCGCCTCCTTTGTCAT
>JAULXU010000220.1:0-3449 GCA_032118285.1 Ilumatobacteraceae bacterium | reverse complement strand
GTCCGGTCTCGTTCATGCGCGGCGCTGACGCCTCGGCCGGCACCATCAAGTCGGGCGGCAAGACCCGCCGCGCGGCGAAGATGGTCATCCTCAACGCCGACCATCCCGACGTCGAGGAGTTCGTCTGGTGCAAGGTGCGCGAGGAGCGCAAGGCGCGCGTGTTGCGCGACGCCGGTTTCGACATGGACCTCGACGGTTCGGACTCGTACAGCATCCAGTACCAGAACGCCAACAACTCGGTGCGCGTCACCGACGACTTCATGCAGGCCGTCGAAGCCGACGCCGAGTGGCACCTGCGCGCGGTGACCGACGGATCCGTCGTTCGCACGGTGCGGGCCCGCGACCTGTGGCGCCAGATCGCCGAGGCGGCGTGGGAGTGTGCCGACCCCGGTCTGCAGTTCGACACGACGATCAACCGTTGGCACACGGCGCACGCGACGGGCCGCATCAACGGCTCGAACCCGTGCTCGGAGTACATGCACATCGACAATTCGGCGTGCAACCTCGCCTCGCTCAACCTGCTCAAGTTCCTCGACGACAACGACCGTTTCGATGTGGAGGCCTACCGCCATGCCGTCGAGGTGGTGTTCACCGCCCAGGAGATCCTCGTCGGCCGGGCCGACTATCCCACGGAAGCCATCGGAGAGAACAGCCGCAAGTTCCGGCAGCTCGGCATCGGATACGCGAACCTGGGGGCGCTGCTCATGGCGATCGGTCTCGCCTACGACTCCGACGAGGGTCGTGCCTGGGCCGCGGCCCTGTCGTCGCTGATGACGGGACACGCCTACGCCACCAGCTCGCGCATCGCCAGTCGCATGGGTCCGTTCTCCGGATTTCCGGAGAACGAGAAGTACATGTTGAACGTGCTGCGCATGCACCGTGCCGAGCACGACCGGATCGCCGACACCGGTGTCATCCAGGCGGACCTGGTCGCCGCGGGACGCGAGTCGTGGGACGCCGCGGTGCGCGACGGCGAGGAGTACGGCGTGCGCAACGCGCAGGCGTCTGTTCTCGCCCCGACGGGCACCATCGGCCTGATGATGGACTGCGACACCACCGGTGTCGAGCCCGACCTCGGCCTCGTCAAGATGAAGAAGATGGTCGGCGGCGGCTCGATGAGCATCGTCAACCAGACCATTCCCCGCGCCCTCACCCGCCTCGGATACAGCGACACGCAGGTGGCCGACATCGTCGCCCACATCGACGAGAACAAGTCGATCCTCGGGGCACCCCACCTCGAGGCCAACCACGTGCCGGTGTTCGCCTGCTCGATGGGCGACAACGTCATCCACTACGAGGGTCACGTCCGCATGATGGGCGCCATCCAGCCGTTCATCTCGGGAGCCATCTCCAAGACCGTGAACATGCCCGAGGATGCCTCGGTGGAGGACATCGAGGGTCTGCACATGCTCGCGTGGAAGCTGGGCATCAAGGCCGTGGCCATCTACCGCGACAACTGCAAGGTGGGCCAGCCGCTCTCGACGGTGAAGAAGGAGGACAACTCGTCCGACGCGACCGCGACGGCACCCGAGGCGGCGGCCGGCGTGGTGGAGCGGATCGTCGAGCGAGTCGTCACCCAGCCGGTGCGCCAGAAACTGCCCCGGTCGCGTCGTGCGCGCACGTTCGAGTTCCGGGTCGCGGACTGCAAGGGTTTCGCCAACATCGGCGAGTACGAGGACGGTCGTCCCGGCGAGGTGTTCCTCACGGTGTCGAAGCAGGGTTCCACCCTGTCGGGCATCATGGACGCGTTCGCCAAGTCGATCTCGTACGGACTCCAGTACGGGGTGCCGCTGCGGGCCTTCGTCGAGGCATTCACGAACATGCGGTTCGAACCCGCGGGAATGACCGACGATCCCGACATCCGCATCGCCTCGTCGATCATGGATTACCTCTTCCGCCGTCTGGCGCTCGAGTACATGACCTACGAGGAGCGCGCCGAGCTGGGAATCTTCACGCGCGACGAGCGGGTGCAGCCCACTCTGCCCGGCGTGGAGGAGTCCGTCATCGAGACCCGCACCGGCACCGACGTCGCCTCGGACCCCAAGTCGATCCCCAGCGCGGGCGACCTGGCCGCGTCGATCCAGCTCGGGACGGCGCCCCCGGCCCCGGTCTCGGACCACTCGGCTCCCCAGGGCATCGCCCGACAGCAGTCGGACGCACCGATGTGCATGATGTGCGGGGTGCAGATGCAGCGCGCCGGGTCGTGCCATGCCTGCCCGAGTTGCGGCTCCACGAGCGGTTGCAGCTGAGCCGACCGGCCCACTGACCCACCCCCACCCCCTGGAAGGATCGCCGCAGTGACCCTCTGGATCCTGTTGCGCATCCTCGGGGGGGTGGTGGCACTCGTGGTGGGGGCGGAACTCCTCGTGAGGGGGGCGGCGTCGATCGCCACGCGCTTCGGCATCAGCCCGGTTGTCGTGGGCCTCACGGTGGTGGCCTTCGGCACAAGTGCGCCGGAACTGGCGGTCAGTGTCGGGGCCGCCGTGACCGGCGAGGCCGATGTCGCCCTCGGCAACGTCATCGGCAGCAACATCGTCAACATCCTCCTCATCCTCGGCGTCTCGGCCGTGTTCGGAGGTCTGACCATCGCATCGCGCCTCGTGCGGCTCGATCTTCCCCTGTTGCTCGGCGCGACGATCGTGGTGCTCCTCATGTCGCTCGACGGCTCGGTGGGACGCTTCGATGGAGCGATCCTCGTCGCAGGAATCGTCGCCTACACCGTGTGGTTGCTGCGACAGTCGCGCAGCGAATCTGCCGCCATGACCGCCGAGGCGCAGGAGGCCGTTTCCGGCATCGAGGGGGCCTCCGTCGACGATCCACTTCCCGGTCTGCTCGCCTATGTGGTGGGCGGGCTCGTCCTGCTCGTCGTCGGAGCGCAGGTGCTCGTCAGCGCGGCCACCGAGTTCGCCGTCAACGCTGGCGTGAGCAAGACCGTCGTGGGTCTCACGATCGTGGCGGTCGGGACGTCGCTACCCGAGCTGGCCACATCGGTCATCGCGGCGTGGCGCGGGGAGCGTGACATCGCGGTGGGCAACGTGCTGGGGAGCAACATGTTCAATCTCCTGAGTGTGCTCGGCGCGTCGGGACTGTTCGCGGCCGGGGGCGTGTCGGTGGATGACGCCGTGTTGCGGCTCGACTACCCGGTCATGATCGCGGCAACGCTCGTGCTCCTGCCGATCTTCTGGAACGGATTCGCCATCAAGCGTTGGGAGGGTCTGCTCCTGGCGGGGTTCTACGTGCTCTACGTGGTGTTCCTCGTTCTCGATGCCACCGACCACTCCGCGACCTCCTGGGTGGGGCCGATCGCCCTCGTGGCCGCGCCACTCGCCCTGTTGGCCTTCGCCACGACGGGATTCCAGGGATGGCGCCGTCACCGCACATCGTCGCGCGCATCGGCCGGCTGATCCGCCGTCTGCGGCGGGCCTTGGCGAGGCGCCTCGGCCTCGGCG
>JAULXU010000219.1:0-2585 GCA_032118285.1 Ilumatobacteraceae bacterium | reverse complement strand
ATGGTCAAGCTGCGTTCCTCGATGATGCGTTACGGCGCCACGGTCGACACCCTCACCTCCCTCGTGCGCGACCTGGCCTCCGCCGGTCGGACCGTGCACGGTTACGCCATCCATCCCCCACTCGCCGGCGACGACAGGGCGCGCCTGCGGGACGTCACGGACTGGCTCCCGCGCATCAACCCCGACGTCCCCGTGTACGTCAGCCATCTGTCACCCGAGGCCTATGCCCACCTTCGCTCCACCTTCCCCGACCGCACCTTCCGGTTCCGCTCGGGGACACAGTTGTGGCTCGGGGACAAGTCGATGATGCAGCTCTCCGCCGACGTGCTCGGTCACCATCCCGTCGAGCCGGGGCAGACGGCGGGATACCGCCAGGTTCCCATCACCAGTCCCGGCGAGATCGTCATGATCGGCTGCGGCAGCGCCCATGGTGTGGGAAATCTCACCGATGGTCGCAGCCCCTTTCACTACCAACGACAGCGGCTCAATCTCCTCGAACCGCCGCACATGCACACCTCGATGCTCTTCGTGGCCCGCGGACGCCCCATTCCCCCCGTCGGCGAGTGGATCGACGTGCAGCAACCCCTCACTCAGGTGCAGGTCGACGTACTGCAGTGGCTCAAGTAGGGGCGGTCAGGCGCCGCGATTGAGCCCGCGCCAGCCGACGGCGGCGGCCCCCACCAGAGGTCCGTCCTCGCCGAGACGACCCGGCACGATGCGCGCCCGCTTGGTGAAGTCGAGCGAACAGAGTTCGTCCATCGTGCGTTGCGCGGCAGTGAAGAAAGTGGCTCCGAATCCGGTGGCGACTCCCCCCGACACGACGACGAGCTTGAGATCGAGAAGATTGCAGACCGATGCGGCAGCCCGTCCCACGAGACGGCCGGTTCGCACCATGATCTCGTATGTCGGTTGGTCGGGCGGCCGACCGGTGATGGCCTCGATGGCGGGACCGGAGGCCTCGGCTTCGAGACACCCCCTCCCCCCGCACGTGCACCGCCGACCGTTCGGCTCGACGATGACGTGACCCACGTGCCCGGCGTTGCCCGTGGAACCCTCGAGCAACCGACCGTTGAGGACGATGCCGCCACCCACGCCCGTGGACACGACCATGGCCATGAAATCTTCGACGCCGCGCGCGGCCCCCAACCAGCCTTCGGCGAGCGCGAGCGCCTTGGCATCACCGTCCCCGTAAACCGGAAGTGCGGTGACGTCGGCGAGACGCGATCGCAGGGGAAAGTCGCGCCAGCGCGGGATGTTGAGCGGCGAGACCGTCTCCACGTTGTGACCCACCGGACCGGCCGAGCCCACCCCGACGACGCGGAGGTCGGCCCCGTGCTTGTCCCGGGCACGCGCACTCTGGCGCTCGACCATGCCGGCGAGATCGGAGAACAATTCATCGGCCGACGCGGCATGGTTGACGCGGACGAGTTCACGGTCGATGAGGTCCCCGGCACGGGAGATGAGCCCTGCGGCCATCTTCGTGCCACCGATGTCGATTGCCAGTGCCAGTTCCATGGGATCTCCACTTTCCCAAAGTTGAGAACCTTTTCGTAACATTTGAGCAAAAGGTGCTCGCTATAGGAGAAAATTGCCAGGTACAAGGGAACAAGAGGTCCTCGGCTCTGCCCACCCACCTCCGAGGCATTCCTACGATGACCCCATGACCATCGGCTGGGAGGACCTCATCGACCGGGAGAGCCGGCGTCCCTCCTTTGTCGACCTGTGCGCGTTTGTCGCGGCGGAGCGTGCCCGCGGTCCCGTCCATCCGGCCGACGACCAGGTACTCGCCGCACTGGCCGCCATCCCGCCCGGCTCCGTGAAAGTGGTCATCGTGGGTCAGGACCCTTACCACGGGCCGGGTCAGGCCCAGGGTCTGGCGTTTTCCGTGCCCCGTGGCACGATCCCGCCGCCGTCCCTTCGCAACATCCTGCGCGAGCTGCGCGACGACACGGGCATCGACCGCACCGGCGACCTCTCGGGATGGACGCGCGAGGGTGTGTTGCTGCTCAACAGGGTGCTCACCGTGCGCGGAGGTGAAGCGGGCAGCCACGCCGGGCGGGGGTGGGAGACTTTCACCGACGCCGTCATCGCCGAACTCGACGCCCAGCCGCGGCGCATCGTGTTCCTCCTCTGGGGTGTGCAGGCGCGCGCCGTCGCGCGCCTCGTGACTGCTCCGCAGCACGTGGTGCTGGAGGCATCACATCCGTCCCCGTTGTCGGCCCACCGGGGCTTCCTCGGCAGTCGCCCGTTCTCGCGCGCCAATGCCGCCCTCGCCGAGCACGGCGTCGACCCGGTCGACTGGGGTGCCGGTTACGAACCGTGACTAGCGTGACGACGTGGCCACGCTGATTCGCGACATACGCATCGCCGCCCCGCCCGAGGCGGTGTGGGCCCTCGTCGGCGATCCCGGTCGTCTCGCCGAGTGGTGGCCCATCGAGTCCTGCCGCATGGAGGGATCGACGCGCTGGGTCGGCCTGGCCACGGGACTCGTCTTCGAGGAGGAGATCCTGCTCGTCGATGGGGAACGCCGCCGCCTGCGGTACTCGATCGTCAACAACCCCCTCATCCGCGACCATCTGGCGACG
>JAULXU010000218.1:3966-9243 GCA_032118285.1 Ilumatobacteraceae bacterium | reverse complement strand
TCCTCCGGCGCGCGTTCGAGACCATGATCGACGAGCAGGATCGACTCGCCGAGTTGATGGTGCGCGAGAACGGCAAGATCCTCGCCGACGCCCGCGCGGAGGTGGCGTACGCCGCGGAGTTCTTCCGCTGGTTCTCCGAGGAGGCCGTGCGCATGGACGGCGACCTGCGACTCGCCCCGTCGGGCGCCAATTGGCTGGCGGTCACCCGCGAGCCGGTCGGCGTGGCCCTGTGCATCACGCCCTGGAACTTCCCCGCCGCGATGGCCACCCGCAAGATCGGCCCGGCGCTGGCGACGGGGTGCACGGTGCTGCTCAAGCCAGCCCACGAGACGCCGCTGTCGGCCCTCGCCGTCCTCGACATCCTCCATCGGTCGGGGCTTCCCCAGGACGTCGTGCAGGTCATCCTTCCCGATCCGCCGGGGGCGGCGGTGGAGACGTTGCTGCGCTCGGGACTCGTGCGCAAGCTCTCCTTCACGGGCAGCACGCGCGTCGGGTCCCTGCTCATGGAGCAGGCCGCCGGCCGTGTGGTGAACTGTTCGCTGGAACTCGGGGGCAACGCGCCCTTCATCGTCTGCGAGGACGCGGACGTGGCCGCCGCGGTCGACGGGGCGATGCTGGCCAAGATGCGAAACGGCGGCGCCGCGTGCACCGCCGCCAACCGCTTCTACGTCCATTCATCGGTCATGGACGAGTTCGCCGAGCGTCTCACGCAGCGGATGGCGCCGCTGCGTCTCGGCAACGGTCTCGATCCCTCGACGGGGCTCGGGCCGCTCGTGAGCGCGGCGCAACAGTCCCGGGTCGCAGGCCTCATCGAGCGGGCGGTGGCCGAGGGCGCCCGGGTGCTGTGCGGCGGTGGCACGAGCCCGGCTCCCATGCACGGCGTGGAAGCCACCGTGCTCACCGATGTCGCTCCGGGAGCGTCGATTCTGTCCGAGGAGATCTTCGGTCCCGTCGCGCCCCTCGTGGCCATCGACGACATCGAGGATGCGCTGCCGCTCTTCAACGGCGTCGACCAGGGACTCGTCTCCTACGTCTGGACCCGGGACGTCGGTCGCGGCATGCGCCTCGCGGGTCGGCTCGAGTCGGGGATGGTGGGGCTCAACCGCGGACTCGTGTCCGATCCCGCGGCTCCCTTCGGCGGGGTGAAGTCCTCGGGTATCGGGCGGGAGGGTGCCCACGAGGGACTCCTCGAGTTCTGCGAGACCAAGTACGTGGCCGTCGACTGGTGACACGGACCGGCAGGCTCGCTAATCTCGGCACGTGAGCGACCAGGAGACCGACACCCGGAACGACTGGCTGTCTCCCGACGAACTCGCCCTCGTGCGCCAGCGGGTGCCCCTCGTCTACGTGGATGCCGTGCCGGTGCGCACCGATCCCGACGGATCGGTGACCCACGTGGGGATGCTCCTGCGTCAGGCCGCCGACGGGAACATCAGCCGGATGGTGGTGTCGGGCCGGGTGCTGCTCAACGAGCGCATCCGCGACGCGCTCATGCGGCACCTGGAGAAGGACCTCGGCCCCATGGCCCTGCCGCGGGTCCCGCCCGAGCCGTCCCCGTTCACGGTCGTCGAGTACTTCCCCGACGCATCGGTGTCGGGCTTCTACGACCCCCGGCACCATGCGGTGAGCCTCGCTTTCGTCGTTCCCGTGACGGGGGAGTGCCATCCGACGCAACAGGCGCTCGACCTCGCATGGTTCACCCCCGAGCAGGCGGTGAGCGCGCAGGTGCGTCGCGAGATGACGAGCGGTCACGATCGTCTCATCCGCCTCGCGCTTGCCTCGGTCGGCTGCCTCCCCTGAACTACCCTTCGGGGCGTGTCGGGAGCAGAAAGGCTGCACAGAGCCGCCGCGGCCATGCGGACCGCGCTCGTCGGTCGACCCGTCACCCGCCTCGACATCGTGTCGTACTCGACCGGGCCGCGACCCCGCGCCGGATCGGCGATCGAACACATCGACGTCCACGGGCGCCACATTGAGCTCCACTTCGACGACGGCATCATCCTGCGGTCTCGCACCGCGTTCGGCGGCGCCTGGCACCTCCTCCATCCCGGTGAGCGCTCGCCGCGACGGGGTCACCGATCCGACATCGTCGTGGGCGTCGAGGGATGGACGGCCGAGGCCCACGGTCAGGCCGAGGTGGAGACCTACCGCGCCTTCGACCAGAGCCGTCACCCGCGCTCCGGGCGCATGGGCCCCGACGTGGGCGGTCCCGGAGCCGATCTCCACGAGTGTGCCTCGCGCCTCTCGCACTACGACCGTCCCGAGGTGACCGTGGCCGAGGCTCTCCTCGACCCGCGCGTCATGGTCGGGGTCGGAAACGTCAATCGTTGCGAGGTGCTGTGGATGTGCGGCATCCATCCGTGGGCACCGGTGGGGTCGATGCCGCCCTCGACGTGTCTCGACATCGTGGTGGCGTGCGCGGGTCTCGCACGGGCGGCCGCCGATCCCGCGGCGAGGTCGGCGACGGTCGACGTTCCGGGCGGTCTCGCCGTCTACGGGCGCAATGGTCAACGGTGCGCGAGATGCGGCGACGTGGTGCGCCACGCCAAGATCGGCGACCTGTCGCGTCTCATCTTCTGGTGCCCCGGATGCCAGGTCATCGGCGAGCCGTTTCCCGTGCACGACGAGATCGATCCCATCGCCCGTGCCACCGACCCGCACCCGGCCGGTTCGCGTTTCGTGCGCGACATCCTGCGCCATCGCCCCGCCTCCTGAGGGCAGCAGCGGCGCGACCGGGCCTCAGGCGCGAATGGCGAGCCAGATTCCGAGCGGGATCACCACCCAGGAGAGGATGAGCAGCACGATCGCGTAGACCGCGAAGTCGAAACTGCGGTCACGGGGCGGATCCCCGGCGTTGCCGATGGTCTCCCACAGTGCCTGGACCGGAGTGTCCGTGCTCAACCGGATGCGGTGCCGCGCCACCCCGGCGCTGTAGAGGGCGACCCATGAGAGGGCGGCGAGAAAGGCCACGAGCACCCCGGCGAATGCCGCCGATCCGAGAGTGGACGACAGGGCCGCGCCGGCGAGCGACTGCAGGGTGGACACGATCGTGGTGAGGAAGGCACCGCCCACGAGGAATGCGGGGACCCCGAGGGGGTTGCCGGCCAGTTCGTCCCGCACTCGCACGGCGTCGATGCGGCAGCGCCGCAGCATTCGGTGCTCGTGCGTCGACCAGTCACTGGCGGCCTCGCGCAGCGCGTAGAGATTGCACACGTCGTCGATGATGCGTCTCTCGTGGGTGCGCACGATCCAGCGCGTCACCTGCTGCACCAGCCACCGGGCGATCGGGACGAGAGGACCGAGCCGGGGCAGGGTCGGGGCTCGGGTCCCGTTGCGGTGGAGCACATCGAGGGAGCGGAACAGCAGCCCGTGGGCTTCCTCGAATCGATGGGGCAGCACGAGGACCTGGTGATGCGAGAGCTGCTCCACCATGTCCTGCTCCACGCGTCCCTTGCCCGCGACCCTCTCGAGAAGGGCGTTGCGCTCGGCGGGGGTGTCGGCCGCCAGCACGCGCACGGCCTCGAACTGGTCGAGGATGAGGTCGGGCACGAGGCCACCGCCATCGGATTTCAGGGGAGTCGCCCGGGAGCGTCCCGCGCCATCCCGTCCCGCGCCGGAACCGCGACGGGTGGTGGGCGCCGCGGAGGTGCGCGACTTCGCGCCGGACTTCTTCGCAGCCATGTGCCCACCGTATCCCGAGGCGCCGGCCGGTCTGCGGGTCCGGTCAGTTCGTGGTGAGCGCCTCGAGGATGTTCACCTTCGTCGCCCGGCGCGCGGGGTACACGGCGGCGAGGACGCCCACGACGAAGGCCGCGATGACGATGATGATGGTCGAGCCGACGGGGAGATGGAAGGTGGTGAGACCCTCGTCGCGCAGCGCGAACACGATGACCCAGCCGAAGCCGAGGCCGAGCACGATGCCGGTCACGGCACCGATGAGGGAGGTGATGACGCTCTCCCAGCGCACCGTCGTGCGCACCTGGCTGCGCGTCATGCCGACCGCCCGCAGGAGGCCGATCTCGCGCCTCCGCTCCAGCACCGAGAGAAGGAGGGTGATGACGATTCCGACCACCGAGATGACGACGGAGAGTGCGAGCAGTCCGTAGATGAGCGCGAGCAGCTGGTTGACCTGGCCCGCCTGTTCGTCGATGTACTCGGACTTGGAGAGCACCTTGCCCTGTCCGTACTCGGCGACCGCGGTCTCGATGGCCGCGCGCACGACGACGGAGTCGGCACCGTCGGCGAGCACGGCGAAGACCCCGAAGTCGTAGCTCACTGCGGTGGTTCCGGCGAACATGGCTCTCGAGACCACGAAGTTCCCGGTGAGGTCGTCGTTCTCGTAGAGACCCGACACCGTCAGCTCGCGGTTCGTGCCGTCGCCGATGACCACCTCCAGGGTGTCTCCGGGGACGAATCCCTTGCGCTCCGCCCAATCCCGGGCGAGGAAGATGTCGTCGGCACCGAGTGCCTCGTAATCGGCCCCGAGGAGGCCGATGTCGTAGCTGGCCCCCACCGTCTCGGGGCTGACCACGGTGAGGGTCTGGCCTCTGCCGTCGATGCGCACGAGGAGGGTGCCGATGCCGGTGGCCGAGCCGACCCCTTCGATGGCACCGATCTCGTCGGCGAGGGACGGGCTGAAGCCGCCGAATCCGGAGAGGGGGGCGGTGACGGCGTAGTCGGCCTTGAACTGCTGCGTGAAGATGTCGGTGATCTGGCCGCGGATGCTCGCGGCGAGGGCGGAGACCGCGGTGACGAGGGCGACACCGATGAGCACGGGAGCCGCGGTGCGGGCGGTGCGTTTCGGGTTGCGCGCGGCGTTCTCGCGGGCCATTGTTCCCGTCACTCCGCGCAGGCGGGCCGCCGGGGCACCGAGGAACATCGCCACGGGACGGGCGATGACGGGCCCGAGCACGAGGGTGCCGACGAACGACAGGAAGATGCCGAGTCCCAGCAGGCGCGAATCCGCACCCGTCGTGACGACCACCACCGCGGCGATGCCGGCGGCGAAGAAGCCGAGTCCGAGGAGGGTGCGCAGTCGACCGGGTCCGGCGGTCTCGAGGATGCTGGCGCGCATGGCCGCGAGCGGGGGCACCCGTCCCGCGCGCAGGGCCGGCATCAGTGCCGAGCCCATCGTGACGAGCACACCGACGACCAGGGTGGTCCGCACGGTGGACATGCTCACGACGAGACCGGAGGTGGGCAGGTCGATGCCGAAGGCGGCGAGCAGGGCGCCGAGACCGCGCGAGAGGCCGATGCCGCCCACGAGGCCGAGTGCCG
>JAULXU010000218.1:962-3956 GCA_032118285.1 Ilumatobacteraceae bacterium | reverse complement strand
GAGCAGGGACCTCGCCACCTGGCCCTTCGTCGCACCGATGGCGCGCAGGAGGGCGTTCTCCCGCTCGCGCTGGGCGGCCCCGATGGAGAACACGTTGTAGATGACGAACGATCCAACACCGAGGGCGATGACACTGAAGATCGTGAGGAAGATGGAGAAGAAACCGAGCACGGCCCCCAGTTGGTCCGTGACCTCCTCGGTGATCTGTGCCCCCGTGATGGTCTCGAGTTGGGCATCGGCGGGCAGGGCGGCGGCGATGCGGGCGACGAGTTCCTCGTCGGAGAGGGTGCCGTCCCCCACGACGAGGATGGAGTCGACCACGCCTGGGGTGGCGAGGAATTCCGAGGCTGTCGGAGGGTCGAACAGGGCGAAGGTCGCGCCCCCGGGCGAGCGCACCTCGCCGTAGGAGGCGATGCCGACGAGGACGAACTCGCGGCTCCCGGCACGGGCCACGACCTTCACGGTGTCCCCGAGGACGTAGTCGCCGTTCGCCGCCGACGCCTCGTCGAGTGCGACCTCATCGGGACCGGCGGGGTAGCGACCGCTCTCGACGGTCCACAGGTTGCCGGCGAAGTCCACGGCGATGCTGCCGAAGGTCGGTGGTCCGTTGCCGTCCGAGCCGAGGGGCTTTCCATCCTTGCCGATGATGCGGGCGAACGCCTGCAGGTCGGGGACAGCGTCCCTGACCCCCTCGACGGCGAGCACGTCCCCGACGAGCGAGGCCGGTATGCGCTGGCGTTCCTCGACGCCGAAGTCGCCCTCGATGACGTTGGCCGAGCGCACGTACCCGTCGATGTTCTTGAAGACGTCCTGGAAGAGGTTGTCGAACGTCTGGGTCAGGGTGGCGGAGAAGATCGCCGATCCCGCGAGGAACGCGGTGCCGATGATGACCGAGAGGGACGTGAGCACGAGCCGCGCCTTGCGGCCCAGGATGCTCTTGATGGCGATCCGAAGCACGGGTTCAGTGCCCCAGGCTCTTCATGTAGTCGTGGACCTTGTCCGCCGTGGGCTCGGTCATCTCGCCGGCGATGGCTCCGTCCTTGAGGAAGATGATGCGGTCCGTCCAGCTGGCGGACAGAGGGTCGTGGGTGACCATGACGATCGTCTGACCGAACTCGTCGACAGCGCGTCGCATGAAGCCGAGGATCTCGCCGCCCGTGGTGGAGTCGAGGTTGCCTGTCGGCTCGTCGGCGAGGATGATGCTCGGCCTCGAGGCGAGGGCGCGCGCCACCGCCACGCGCTGTTGCTGTCCGCCGGACAGTTCGCTCGGCCTGTGGGTGAGTCGGTCCCGCAGATGCACCGTGTCGATGACGCGGTCGATCCACTCCCGGTCGCCCTTCTGCCCACCGAGCATGAGCGGGAGCCGGATGTTCTCGTCGGCCGTGAGGGTGGGCACGAGGTTGAAGGACTGGAAGACGAAACCGATGCGGGAGCGGCGAACCTCGGTGAGATGCCTGTCGCTGAGCGTGGCGAGGTCGACCCCGTCGATGAAGACGCGCCCGGACGTGAGCGAGTCGAGGCCGGCGATGCAGTGCATGAGGGTGGACTTTCCCGATCCGCTCGGACCCATGATGGCCGTGAACTCGCCGGCGCGGAACTCGACGCTCACGTCGCGCAGGGCGTGGACAGCCGAGTCGCCCTTTCCGTAGACCTTGGACGCCCCCTCGGCGGAGGCGGCGACGGTGTGGACGGGTGTTGAATTCACCATGTCAGTCAACCTCTTCGTGTCGGGGGCGCAGTGTCGGGAGGACGCGGCGCACGGGGGTGGCACTCCGGGGCGAGCCCGGGGACACCTCTATATATACAGACAGATGCTGGGGGAGGGGTGTGACACGGTCCCACGGAGGAAATGTGCCCGATCCGCCCGAAACGGGGCGTGTGGCCCGACCCTACGATGGGCCCATGATCGCCCCGGCCCGGCTTCTCCACGGCGGACCGGCCCGCGATGCGATCCTCGCCCGACTCCGCGACCGCCTCGTGGCCGCCGGTTCGCCCCGGGTGGTGCTGGCCACCGTCCTCGTCGGGGACGACGCCCCGAGTCGCACCTACGTCGGCAACAAGCACCGCACTGCCGCCACGGTGGGCATCGACTCGGTCGGCGCGGAACTTCCCGCGTCGGCCACCCAGGCCGAGGTCGAGGCCGAGGTGCGTCGGCTCGCGGCCGATCCGGCCGTGCACGGCATCCTCGTACAGCTGCCCCTTCCCGCCGGCCTCGACGAGGAACGCGTGCTCGCCGGCATCCCCGCCGACAAGGACGTGGACGGCCTCACCGAGACTTCCCTCGGCCGACTCGTGCGCGGCGTCCCGGGACACGTGGGCTGCACACCGCTCGGAGTGCTGCGTCTCCTCGAGCACTACGAGGTGCCGGTGGCCGGTGCTCGCGCCGTGGTGGTCGGTCGGTCGACGCTCGTGGGACTGCCGTTGTCGATCCTGCTCGCGCGCCGGGGTATCGATGCCACCGTGACCCTCGCCCATTCCCGCACGCCGGACCTGGTCCGGGTGTGCCGGGAGGCCGACATCCTCGTGTCGGCCACCGGGGTGGCCCGGTCGATCGGGGCTGACCACGTCAAGCCGGGTGCCGTCGTCGTGGACGTGGGCATCTCGCGCACCGAGGCCGGCATCGTCGGCGACGTCGACCTCGCGTCGGTGACCTCGGTCGCCTCGGCGGTCACCCCCATGCCGGGCGGCACCGGGCTCATGACGGTGGCCTGCCTCATGGAGAACACCGTCGCCGCGGCCGAGCGCCAGGGGGTCGCAGTGTGAGGGTTGAACCACACCGCCGCCCTGATACCCTCGGGGGTATGAGAAAGACGACCATCGCCTTCACCGTCCTCGGCCTGACCCTCGCGGGTCCCGCACTGGCGGCGTGCGGGGGATCCGACACGAAGGAGGCAGGAGCCATGGAAGAGATCTCCCCCGCCGAGGCGGGATTCATCATCGACGTGCGCGACGATGCCGAATGGCAGGCGGGACACCTCGCCGGCGCGGTGCAGT
>JAULXU010000218.1:0-952 GCA_032118285.1 Ilumatobacteraceae bacterium | reverse complement strand
CTCATGCGAGACGCCGGGTTCACCGGCACCATCAACGACCTCGGGCCCGTGGAGAACGCGGCCGCGGTCCTCGGACTCGACATCATCACGGACTGAACGGAGCTCGACATGGCAACGATCGATTTCACCAAGGACACCTTCGATTCGACGGTGGCCTCGGACGGCATCACCCTCGTCGACTTCTGGGCCGAATGGTGCGGACCCTGCAAGATGTTCGCCCCCGTCTACGACAAGGTGTCGGAGAAGCACCCCGACATCACCTTCGGCAAGGTGGACACGGAGGCCGAGCAGACCCTTGCTGCCATGGTCGGCATCCAGGCCATCCCCACCCTGATGTTCTTCCGTGACGGCGTGCTGCTGCACCGTCAGTCGGGAGCCCTGCCCGAGCACGCGCTCGAGCAGATGATCGGCGCCATCCGCGACGTCGACATGGAGGACGTGCGTCGCCAGATGGCCGAAGCCGAGGCGACCGACACGGCCGGCTGACACTGCCGACACCATCCCGGGCGGACCCCGCTCCGAGGGTGGGTTCAGGTACAAAACGGACCTTCCCCGCCTGCGGGGCCCTCGTTACCTTCCCATGCGTGCGTGCTGGAGACGCATCCGTGCGCCGCGGGCGCGTCCTCGGCGCCGTCCTCGTTCTGCTGTGTGCCGGGACCGTGACGGGCACCGGTGTCGCCGCAGTGGATCCCGTGGTGGCCGGTCGACTGGCCGTCGGCGACGACCATGTCTGCGCTCTCACTGCTTCGGGGGGCATCGTGTGCTGGGGCTCGGGGGAGAACAGCCAGGTGCCCCTGCCGGCGTTGTCGTCCGATCTCTTCGCGGCCGAACCGGTGGCGCTCGACCCGTTGCCCGAGGGCCGACGCGGGGTGCAGATCTCTGCAGGAGCCGAGCACACCTGTGTGCGCGCCCACGACGGCACGGTGTGGTGTTGGGGCTCGAACGGGTATGG
>JAULXU010000217.1:0-5753 GCA_032118285.1 Ilumatobacteraceae bacterium | reverse complement strand
ACAGCCAGGTCCGCTGGTTCGAGGGCAACTTCTCCGAGTACGAGGCCTGGCGCCGCAAGGAACTCGGAGCGGCGGCCGACCAGCCCCACCGCATCAAGTACAAGCCGCTGGCGAGGTGATCCCCGTGGCCCTGCGCGTCGTCCGGTCGGTCTGTCTCTCGCTGTTCCTCGCGGGGATCCCCGCCCTCATCGTCTCCTCCATCGCGGGCAACAACGAGGGGTGGGTCCTCACCTTCGGCATGATCACAGCGGTCGCCGCCGTCGTACTCATGGCCGTGTCGGCCTCGTCCTCCGATCGCCGCCTCGACGCCTTCGACGAGGTCGCAGCCGAGCGGCTCGAGGCGCGCATCGTCGCGCTCGTGGCCGCGGGCGCCGACGAGGACGAGGTGCGCGCACTCGTGCGCGACTCCCTCGACCTGGCACGCGGACGCGGGTGAGCACCATGGACCTCGCGGCCGAACTCGACGCCCTGGTGGGACTCGACGACCACGCGCTCGCCGGCTCCCTTGCGACGGCCGCCGGGGACATCCTCCTCGAGCACCGATTCCGCCTGCAGCAGGAGCGTGCCGGCCAGTGGGAGATCAAGGATTCGGGTGACGCCGTGGCCCATCGATTCCTCGCCGCCGCCCTCCGACAGCTGCGCCCGGACGATGCCATTCTCTCCGAGGAGGGCTTCGACTCGCGCGCGCGGTTGTCGGCCGACAGGGTGTGGATCGTCGACCCGCTCGACGGCACGCAGGAATACGGGGAGGGACGGGGTGACTGGGCGGTGCACGTGGCCCTGTGGTCGGGCGACGCCCTGACCGCGGGCGCGGTGGCGCTGCCCGTCGCGAGCCGCACATTCTCCACGCATCCCGCCGCGCCCCTGCCCCCACCGGCGGACGGACCGCCGCGTCTCGTCACCTCCCGCAACAGGGCGCCGTACGCGGCCGTCATCGTCGCCAATGCGCTCGGCTGCCGACCCCTGCGTCTGGGCAGCGCCGGAGCCAAAGCGATGTCCATCCTCATGGGCGAAGCCGACATCTACGTGCACGACGGCGGAATGCACCAGTGGGACTCGGCCGCGCCGGCCGCGGTCGCACTGGCCTCGGGGTTGCACGCCAGCCGCATCGACGGCTCTCCGCTCGTGTACAACGAGCCGGACACCTGGCTCCCCGACTTCATCGTGTGCCGACCCGAACTGGCCGGCGACGTGCTCGAGGCGCTGTGGGGGACGGACCCGCGATGAACGCTTCCGCGCGCGACCTCGAATGGGGCAACTTCACGGACGACGGTCCGTGGAACATCGACCGCGACACCCTCGTGTGGCGGGCCGGAGTGGGGCAACTGCGCGACGAGATGCGCGACGAGGTGCCGCGCCGCGCCCGCGCGCGACGTCTTCCTCCTTTCGGTCGTCTCGTCGTGGTGGTGTATCAGCTGGGATCGGCGGTCGGGCCCTGGTGGTGGCGCAAGAAGCGCGGCCGATTCGCCGACGCGGCCGAGTCGCGGGCGGACCTGTCGCGACGGCTCCGTCGGGCCATCGAGCGTCTCGGGGCCACATACATCAAACTCGCCCAGATCATCTCGAGCGGCGAGGGCCTGTTCCCCGCCGAACTGGTGCACGAGTTCGCCAAGTGCCGCGATCGTGTTCCGCCCGAGTCCTGGCGCCGGGTGCGCCGCGTGCTCACCGACGAGATCGGCGACGTGACGCTGACCTTCTCCGATGTCGACGATCGTCCGCTCGCGGCGGCCTCGATCGCCCAGGTGCACCGGGCCCGCCTCGCCGACGGAACCGAGGTCGTCGTCAAGATCCAGCGGCCGAGCGTCGCGGTGCGGGTGCGCAAGGACCTGCGGGTCATGGCCTGGTTGGCACCGTTCATGGTGGGTCGCATCAAGGTCGCCGCCCTCGCCAATCCCCCCGCGCTCGTCGAGCTGTTCGCCGAGACGATCCTGGAGGAACTGGACTTCCGCCTCGAGGCCGACAACATGATCGACGTCGCGACCATGCTGCACGAGCTCGGCCTGGAACGCTTTCTCGTGCCGAGGCCGCACGAATCCCTCGTGACGCGACGCATCCTCGTCATGGAACGTCTCGCCGGATTCGCCTTCGACGATGCCGAGGGCATGCGCGCCGCCGGCATCGACACCGAGGAGGTGGTGCGCGGGGGAATGGCCGCGTTCCTCGAGGGCGCCATCATCCACGGTGTATTCCACGGGGATCTCCACGGCGGAAACCTCTTCGTGCTCCCCGACGGGCGCACCGCCCTGCTCGACTTCGGCATCATCGGCAGGCTCGCCGGCCCGCGCCGGCTCGCCTTCATGCGCCTGATGCTCTCGGCGGCCACGAGCGACATCCGCGGCCAGGTCGGGGCCCTCGTCGACCTCGGAGCACTGCCGCGGGACACCGACATCGACGAGGTCATCGTCGACCTGCGTCTCGACGAGCCGATCGACCCCACGACGCTCTCGGGCGAGGAACTCGTGGCCGAGGTTCAGAGGATCGTCAAGTCCCTCCTCGGCTACGGGGCGCGCATGCCCAAGGAACTCATGCTCTTCGCCAAGAACATGGTGTTCCTCGACGGTGCCATCGCCCGTCTCGCCCCCGACCTCGACCTCATCGAGGAGGTCTCGAGATTGTCGCTGCAGTTCACGATGCGTCACGGAGAGCGCCTTGCCCGCGACCTCGGTGTCGCCGCAGAATCGCTGGACATCAACATGGATTCGTTCAAGGCCGGTCTCGGAGTCGACCTCTCCACCGAGTCGCTCACGTACCGCGAACTCAAGGAGCGACGCGACCTCATCCAGAGGCGGATGCGCGACCACCTCGGGAAATAGGATCCGGGCATGCGTCTCGTCGTCGCGCGCTGCTCCATCGTCTACACGGGTCGGCTCGAGACCCGCCTGCCCGATGCGGTGAGGCTCATCATGGTGAAGGACGACGGCTGCATCGCCGTCCATGCCGACGGAGGCGCCTACAAGCCCCTCAACTGGATGAACGCCCCGAACGTGCTCGAAGAGCGCGACTACGAGTGGGTGGTGCGCAACCCCAGGGGCGAGACGATGGTCGTCACCCTGCACGAGGTGCACCACGACTCGACCCACCATCTCGGCGACGATCCCGGACTCGACAAGGACGGTGTCGAGAAGCAGCTCCAGGAACTGCTCGCCGCCGAACCAGGCGCCATGGAGGAGGGCCTCGTCCTCCTGCGTCGCGAGCACTACACCGCACTAGGTCCCGTCGACCTCCTGTGCCGCGACTCCCGCGGGCGCACGGTCGTCATCGAGGTGAAGAGACGCGGCGAGATCGATGGTGTGGAGCAGCTCACCCGCTACATGTCCGACCTCGCCAACGACCCGACCCTCGGCGAGTTGCGCGGAATGTTCGTGGCGCAGTCCATCAAGCCCCAGGCACGTACGCTGGCGGAGTCCCGGGGATTCACCTGCGTCGAGGTGGACTACGACGCGTTGCGCGGCGCGGCGCGGGACGAGTGGACGCTCTTCTGAGCGCCGGGAGGCAAGCCATGGACGATTCCGAGACCCCCGACTGGGCCCGCCCCGTCGTCTACTTCTCGATCGCGGCTCGCGACCCCCGCGCCCAGCGGGAGTTCTACGCCGCCATGTTCGGCTGGGAGATCGGCGAGGGTCCGTTCATGCAGATTCCCGCGGGCATCGGTTCGCCCGAGAACGGCATCGGTGGACACCTCTCGGAAGGCGAACCGGGATTCTCCCTCTACGTCCAGGTGCGCGACATGGACCAATCGCTCGCCCTGGCGGCCGATCTGGGAGCGACGAGGGTCCACGATCCGTTCCAGATCCCGGGCGGCGCACTCATCGCGGGCATCCGCGACCCCGAGGGCAACTCGCTGGTGCTCGTCCAGCAATAGGTCACAGACCCCGCCAGACCCTCCGCGACACCTCCGTGGTAGCCGCGTCCCAGTCCGCACGCGTGACGGGATCTCCGCCCATGACGCGGTCCGCTCCGTCGGCCCACAACAGGATCTCCATCCACTCGCCGTCGTCACCGCGGGTCACCGTGCGCCGCAGCATCCCGGGTGTCTGGTACGCCACGGCCTCCTGGTATCGGTCGTTGAGCGACAGAAGATCGCTCTCCCCTCCGCGGTGCGCGAGGGAGAACACGATGGTCTCGATGATCACGACGACACGGTCAGGAGAATCGCACGAGACCCTGGTCGAGCACCTTGCGGTCGCCGACCCATGTCTCGAAGAGGGCCTCGCCCCCGCCCGTCTCCCACATCCGCACGGTGAGGGCGTCGCCGGGGAACACCGGGGAGGCGAAACGACCTTCGATGTGACGGAATCGATCGGCATCACCGCCACAGAGCGTGGCGAGCAGGGCGCGACCTGTGAACCCGTAGGTGCACAGTCCGTGCAGGATCGGCCGCGGGAACAGTCCCGCCTTCACGGCCGGGTGGTTCGGGTCGGAGTGCAACGGATTGCGATCGCCGTTGAGCCGGTAGAGCAGCGCCTGATCGGGGCGCGTCTGCAGCGTCACCTCGTGGTCGGGAGCACGCTCGGGGGGTTCGTTCAGCGCTCCGCTCGGACCGCGCTCGCCCCCGAAGCCTCCCGCGTCGCGGATGAACACCGAGGACCGCGTCGAGTACAAAAGGTCTCCCGCGGCGTCCCGTGCCTCGGACTCGGTGACGATGACGGCCGCCTTCACCTTGTCGTGCATCGCCACGAGACGACCCTGCACCGTGGCCGTTCCCTCCACGGGCAGAGGCTTGTGGAGGGTGACCGCCTGGGATGCGTGGACGAGTTTCGTGAAGTCGAACTCGCCCGCGTTGCGCATCGGGTTCGACGCGCCCCCGCCCCGGCCCGACCCCAGGACCACCGGCATCGTGGGCAGTGCCTTCTGGGTGACCCCCGTCGAGTTCTCCGTGACGTACTCGAGCATGTCCGAGCCCGTGTCGAGGCTCACCGCGTACAGCAGCGAGTCCTTCGACGTCCACGAGATCGTGTAGGGCTCGCCGACGGTGCCGACGGCCTGCGGATTCAATGCCATGTCTCTCCCCCTTGTGTCATGGCGGGGCGCGGATGCGCCGCCCCGGTCACTTGGCCAGCGTGCTCTGGGGCCAGCTGCCGTCCTTGCCGTCCATGCCGGCGTTCGGGCGCGCCTTGGCGAGCAGGTCGGCGACGACCGAACCCATCTTCGTGGCGTCGTCGATCGGCGACGCGCTCGGACCACGGTGCCACCCCTCGGCGATCGCCAGGGTCTGGCCGCTGGCCTCGAAGACGCGTCCCGTGACGTGGGCCGCCTCGTGCGAGGCCAGCCAGGTGACGATGGGCGCGATCCAGCGGGGCGAACGCATCTCGCGCTCCTCGTCGGTCTCGGGAGCGTTGCCGAGTCCCTCGGTCATGCGGGTGAGGGCCACCGGTGCGACGGCATTCACCGTCGCGCCGAATCGGGCGAGCTCGAGCGCGGCGATGATGGTGAACGATGCGATGCCCGCCTTGGCGGCGCCGTAGTTCGTCTGGCCGACGTTGCCGTAGATGCCCGACACCGAGGTGGTGTTGATCACGCGACCGTAGACCTCCTTGCCCGCCTTCGAACGCTCGCGCCAGTACGCGGCCGCCCAGCGGGTCGGACCGAAGGTTCCCTTGAGATGCACCTTGATGACGGCGTCCCACTCCTCCTCGGTCATGTTGGTGAGCATGCGGTCGCGCAGGATGCCGGCGTTGTTGACCAGCACATCGAGCCGGCCCCAGGTGTCCACCGCCTGCTCGATCATGCGGCCGGCCGCCTTCCAGTCGGCG
>JAULXU010000216.1:0-1656 GCA_032118285.1 Ilumatobacteraceae bacterium | reverse complement strand
TCCGCGTCCCACGAGGGGAAGTAGCTCACCTTGACGAGCACGGGGACACCGGTGCGGTCGACGCGGAACGAAATGCGCTCATCCTCGAGCACGACGTCGGACACTGCCACCGCCGGCACGGGTACCACCCCCGCTCCCGCGGGGGGAACGACGATGTCCACCTGCCGGCCCCGCGCACCGGGTTCACCGATGCGCCGCTCGACGTCCACCGACACCTCGATGCGGCGCCAGCCCGTCGGTCCGCCGTCCACGGGCAGTGCCGTCCACTCGTCGCGCCGCTGGAACCAGGACGTGCCCACCTCGAGCCAGCGCTCGCGACGGTCACCCGGCCTGTCGAGGACGACGACGGGCTCGACAGCCAGCGGCTCGACGATCGCGGTGTCGACGATCTCGAAGACGCGCCACGGGCCCGATTCGGCGACCTGCACGAGACCCTCGCGGGAGGCCGCCTCGGCCACCGCCTCGGGAGTGAAGACCATGAGGTAGCGCACGCCGAGCGCGCGCATGTACGACTCCCCCAGTTCCCCGACGTTGTTGTCGTAGCGCAGTTCGCGCACCGGGTTCGAGCTCTGCCGGGAGACCGCAGCCGCCGCGATGAAGTGGTACGGGGTCGTGCCCGACGCCTCGAAGAACAGACCCTCCATCGACGCTATGCAGCCTCGCGTCCAGTGGGGAAGGAGCATGAGCGCCATCGTCGTGCCGTACTTGTTGTTCTCCGAGTTGTTCTCCCACAGCGCGCGACCGCAACCGTGCGCCGGATCGTCGCCGAGCGAGCGCATCGTCTCCACGAGGTCGTGGTACTCCGGATACGCGGCCTTGCCTTCGTAACCCTCGAAGTTCCAGCGGGCCCAGCCGTCGGAGAACGCGCGCTGGGCGGGAACGCTGAGAGGCCCCCAGCCGTACATCGTGCGCTCGTCGGCAACGGAAAAGCCGGCGCCGGGTACCGCCTGGTAGCGGAATCCGATGACGAGGAGACAGGGAAGTGCCATGGCCCACACGGAGGCGGTCGCGAGGTTCGTCGCACCGTTGCGGTCACGGGGGCCCCGCTCGAGGGTCACGGAACGCACCACCCAGGTGACGAGGTCGTGCACGCCGACTGCGGCGAGCATGTAGCGCAGGAGATAGAGGAACGGCAGGACCCTCGGGTTCCACAGCAGACCGATGACGGGAAGGCTCTGCTGGGCCACCTGGACACCGACCATGAGGAGCACGATCATCACCCCCATCCAGATGCCCAGGAAACGCCGACGCACGAGGGAGCCGATGAAACCTGCGAGGGCCAGAACGACGATGATGCCGTCGAACACCCCGGGCAGGGGGAAGAACATGTCCCACAGCGAGTCCGTCGCTCCGCTGGGGCGCGGCTCGTACTTCATGTCCGTCATGTAGGCGTGGCCCCCGAGGAACGGGAGCACCCAGAAGGCCGAGAGCAGAACAGCGGTGCCGAGCACGACGACCGCCCAGCGCACCCGGCGCAGGTCGGCGCGCAGCACCGCCATCACCACGGCACCGCCGAACACGAAGAGCAGCACGATGCCGTGCGACAGGGCGGCGAGGGCGACGAGCACGGCAGCCGTGGCCCGGTGACGGCCATCGTCGAGCCCGCGCGCGAACAGACCGAGGGCGAGGAGCGACAGTGCGAGGGAGATCGAGTGT
>JAULXU010000215.1:8083-10716 GCA_032118285.1 Ilumatobacteraceae bacterium | reverse complement strand
GACGAGATCTCCGACAGCGGCTTAAGGGAGAAGCGCGGAAAGAGCGTTGCAACATCGTCGTCAGACAGTTGCATCCAAAACTGTCGGAATTGGAACGGGGAGGTCTTCACGGGATCGAGCCACACGGCGCCGGAGGCCGTCTTGCCGAACTTCTGGCCGTCACTGCGCGTGACGAGAGGCCAGGTAAGCCCATAGGACGGGCGAGCCAGTGTGCGTCTGATGAGGTCCATTCCAGCGGTGATGTTTCCCCACTGGTCAGAGCCGCCCATCTGCATCTCCACGTCCATCGTCGCACACAGATGTCTGAAGTCATTGGCCTGCAGGAGCATGTAGCTGAATTCGGTGTAACTCAGACCGTTCTCCGACTGCATACGGGACCGGACGGACTCCTTGGCCAGCATTTGATTCACGGTCACGTGCTTTCCCACGTTCCTGAGAAAGTCGAGCGCACCCATCGGTGCCGTCCACTGCACATTGTCCACGAGAGCCGCCGCACCAGGACCGGGAGTGAAATCCAGCAAACGTTCCAGCTGGATCTTGATGGACGCCACATTCGAAGCCAGAGTGTCGGCATCGAGAAGATTTCGCTCCTCGCTGCGGCCGGATGGGTCCCCCACCATGCCCGTCGCTCCACCCGCCAGGGCGACCGGCCGATGCCCGGCAATCTGCATGCGGCGCAGGGTGATCTGGCCGAGGAGATGCCCCACGTGCAGGGAATCGGCCGTCGGGTCGAATCCGACATAGACGCGCACGGGATCGGCATCCAGGCGTCGCGCCAGCTCCACGGCGTCGGTGGAATCGTGGACCAGCCCCCGGGCCACGAGGTCAGCAAGAAGCCCGGGCGATGTCACGCCATCATGTTGGCACGAGGCGGGGCCCAAAGACGACCACAATTGGAGCCGTGATGGAGATTCCGGAAGCCCATGACGGTGCGCTCACCGACGCACTCCTTCGTCAGCGTCGCTCATGCGACGAGCTGGGATCGCCCATCTACGTCCGGATGATCGACATCCTGCTCGACGACCACGCCCGCTCCGGACACACGACCAGGCTTCTGTCCCGGGTGGGACCGCGCCCCGTCCACGATGCGGCGGTCCTGCGTCTGCTGGCGGGGATGCATCGCCTCGTGCTCGACGGTCACGAGCCGGAACTGGCCCGTCACTTCCCGTCGGTGGGCGGTCGGCCGGGTACCGGCCTGGAGAGCGCGGTCGTGCAACTCCTGTCGCACCCACACCCCCGGCTGGAAGCCGAGATGCATTTGCCCGTCCAGACCAACGAGCCCGGTCGCTCCGTCGCCGCCATGACCGTCCTCGGGCATCCGTGGCTCTCATCGGTGTCGTCCGTGTACTGGCGCGAAATCGGGGCGAGCGCCGGCCTGAACCTGAATTTCCTTCGGTATGCCTATGAGACGTCTGATGGCGTCATTGGCGACCCGGAGTCACGACTGCGATTCTCGCGCGACTGGTCCGCAACAGGAGGCTCGTTCCGCATCGCCACCCCGTCGATAACCGATATCCGGGGATGTGACACCGATCCCATCGATGCCCGATCGGTGCACGGCCGCCGGATCCTCGAGTCGTACGTGTGGCCCGATGATGATTTCCGTAGAAATCGTCTTCGTGCGGCTCTCGACATCGCCGCCGAGTATCCCCCGACCGTGGAACGCGCGGGGGCCGCCGAGTGGACGGGACGTCAGTCCGCACCGCCGGGAACCGGACTCGTCTTCTTCCACTCCATCGTGTGGCAGTACCTCGACGAGCAGACACGAACCGCAATGAGGAATTTCTTCGAAACCGCCGGCCCACGCACGCAGGAGGAGCCACTCGCCTGGGCACGGATGGAGCCCGCCGGCTCAACCGCCGACTTGAGTCTCACCGTCTGGAAGGAGGGGGTCAGGCGCGACACCATCATCGGAACCATCGGCTACCACGGTCAGGGTTTCATCCTCCGAGAGGAAATGCCCGCGGACGATCAGACGGCGCCGAAACGCTGACGGGTCGCGACAATCTCGGCAGCCAGCCGCTCGGCCTGTTCCCTCGAGGACGCAGGACCCGGGGATCCCTTCGTCACGCGGCGCCGAATGCTGCTCCCCGGTTCGAAGAGTGCGGCGGCGTCGCCACCGAATCGCGGATCGGCCGCAACGACCGCCGAGAGGCTCTTGCCCTCCTCCATCGAAACTCTCACCGCGGCACCGACCAATTCATGGGCCTGACGGAAGGGGGTCCCCTGGGACACGAGCCACTCCGCCAGATCAATGGCGACGAGCGACTCGGCATCGGCGGCTGCCGCCATGACATCCGTCCTGAATTCGGCCGTGGAGATCATTCCGGCGAGCGCCGCGAGTCCATTGCGCACCTGGTCCACGGAGTCGAAGAGCGGCTCCTTGTCCTCCTGCAGATCGCGGTTGTAGGCGAGCGGAAGGCCCTTCAGGACCACGAGGAGGGTGGTCAAGTTGCCGATCAGTCGTCCCGACTTGCCACGAGCCAATTCGGCGATGTCCGGATTCTTCTTGTGCGGCAACATGGATGAGCCCGTTGCGTGGGCGTCGTCGAGCACTGCGAATCCGAATTCCTCGGAGGTCCACAGGACCCACTCCTCCCCGATTCGCGACAGATGCACGCCGAGAAGAGCGA